>CAZTCG010000001.1:0-1174 GCA_964612005.1 uncultured Flavobacteriaceae bacterium
TGATTTTCAGAGCTAATTACATTTAAGTCGGTCCCCGTCCGGACCGCTAAATACTTGTAAAATCAATGTATTTTAACGAAAGCCCCACAAAATGGGGCTTTTTTTATTGCAAATTGTAATTTAATATTAACTTAAATTTATTTTAATTTCAATTTTCTTTTTTTAGGTTTGTTAAAAATTGTCTATGAATAAATTTAAGTCATCAATTGTTGCTTTTACGATTTTTTCATTAACCGGATTTTATAGCTGTACAAAAGAAATAGGTTATCCTGAACCAAACAAACAATCTCCTACAACTACTAACTCATGCGATTCTAGCAACATAACTTACTCTAACTTTGTTGCAAACGTAATGAGTACAAATTGTACATTCAGTGGCTGCCATGGTGCAGGCTCATCATATTTTGATTTAAGTAATTATGCTGCATTAAAATTAAAAGTAGATGATGGCTCATTTTATAATCGAGTAATTGTTCAAAAAGATATGCCGCCATCAAACTCATCAGGACCAATTAGTTTAGATGACTGCACACTTGGTAAACTAAAGAAATGGATAAATAATGGGGCTCCTCAATAAAATATAGCAAATATACAAACATGAAAAACTATTTTTTAATTTTAAGTATCATCTTAACAACATCTTTACATTCACAAATTTACTTAGCTAAAACTGGTGAAATTAGCTTTTACTCTGAGGCCAAACTAGAAAACATTGATGCTAAAAACTCGAATGCAAAACCGGTTATGGATACTAAATCAGGAAAAATCTCTATTAAAGTAAGTATGCGTGCTTTTAAATTTAAAAGCGGTTTTATGGAAGAGCATTTTAATGAAAATTATGTTGAAAGTGACAAATATCCTCACGCAATATTTGAAGGTAAAATAAAAGATAATGATAAAATAGATTATGCTAAAGATGGTGAATACAGCGTAGTTTGTGAAGGCAAAATGACTTTGCATGGTCAAACAAAAGACATAAGTGCGCCTGGTAAGATCATAATTAAGAATAATTTGATAACAATTGATTCGAAATTTAAATTAGCATTGGCAGATTATAAAATTGAAATACCGGCACAACGACTTGCTAATATTTCAGAAACAGTTGATGTAACTGTTAAAGCTGAAATGGAACCTTTTAAAAAACAATAATTCTTTTTTTAATTTAACATGAATA
>CAZTCG010000001.1:1185-16736 GCA_964612005.1 uncultured Flavobacteriaceae bacterium
TTTATCTCTCTCATTAAACGCTCAGGAGCCTGATTTACTCTCATTGGTTGATGACTCAGGTAATGAAAATGAAAAAGTTTTTGCAACTTTTAAAACCACAAAAATCGTAAATTCTCAATCCATTGAAACAGTAAAAAAAAGATGCCTTGACTTTAGAATAACACATCGATTTGATAATATAGCGGTTGGGGGAAGTGCTCATACGATGTGGGGATTTGACAACTCACAGGATATTCGTTATTCATTTGATTATGGTTTAACAGATAACTTAACTCTTGGATTTGCCAGAAGCAAACAAAACGAATTACTTGAATTATATACTAAATATAGATTTCTAGAACAAACAGTAAATAACAAAATTCCTGTATCTATAGCATTTTATGCAAGTGCAGGATATACTCCTGTAACAGGCAGAGCTTTTTATCTTGGTGTAGATAAAGACACTAAACAAAATGACTTACATCGTTTAAACTACTTCTCACAGCTAATAATAGCACGAAAATTTAATTCTTGGCTATCATTACAAATAATGCCATCTTATCATCATCGTAATTTTATTAAATATGCAATAAATACAACGAATAATAAAGAAGATCAAAATGATATCTTTTCAATGGGTTTTGGGGGTAGACTTAGATTTACAAAACGCATGGCATTGATTGTAGACTATTTTTACAATTTTTCTGAATACAGAACAAATAACAAATTAAATCCCTTTTATAATCCGTTAGCTATAGGCTTGGAGATGGAAACAGGTGGACATGTTTTTCATATGAATTTTACAAATAACGGTGGAATATCAGAAAATAATTTTATTCCAAATACCACTTCAAACTGGCTTAAAGGTGAATTTAAATTTGGTTTTAATATATCACGTGTTTTTCATTTTTAAATTTGTGGTAAACAAAAACTACATTGAATCATTTTAAAAAAATTCTATCCCTCATTATCTTATTTTTAGCTTGTTTATTTTTTTTTGATTATATATTTTGCTTTGGCTTATTGCATAATAATAACATCAAATCAAGTTATATATCTCAAAAAAATATAAATACTGATGTTTTAATACATGGCCCATGCGAACCACTATGGATGGTAGATCCGGAACAACTAAACTCATTATCAAAAATAAAAGCATATAATTTGGCGCTTAGTCATAGTGATTTTGCAGATAATTATTTGCACCTATACTTATATTTAAAAAACAATAAAGCACCAAGAATTTTATTATTATATGTTACACCAGAATCTATGGATAAAAGATTTAACGCTTTTAACACATATCGATTTGTTCCTTTTTTAGCTGATGATACTATAAAAGATGTAATTAAAGAAATGGATAACGATTATTATCCGTATAGTTTCGTTCCATTTATCAAATATGCATTTTTTAATAAACAAATCACCTTTCAAGTTATTCAAGGGTTAAAGCATTATTATAACAAAAAAAATAAACCATTTTTCGAAAACGGTTTTGAACCACCAGCAAAAATAACCTGGGATAATCATTTAGAAGATATGCAAAAGCAATATCCAAACGGCTTTGAATTTAAAATAGACCCAATGCGACTAAAATACCTAAAGAAAATAATACAACTTGCAAAGTCAAAAAACATAAAAACAATTTTATATGAATCCCCTGTATTAAAAGAGTCATTATCAAATTTAAAAAACAGGAATGAAGTTATTACACAAATTCATAAAGTCGCTAATGATATGAATATTGTGTTTGTTGAATTTAAAAACGAACTCCTTTCCTCTTCTCGCAAGTATTACATTTCATCTTTAAATTTAAATCAAAAAGGACTGAAAATTTTTAATGATAGTTTAGCTATTTTTTTGAAAGCAGAATTAAATAAAGCAAATAAATTACATTAAATAGATGTTATCAGCATTTAACTCTTATTAATAGCAACTACAGATAAATTGAAAATTTAAGCATAATTGAAATTAATCAATATGATTAAAATTTACTTGTAGTGACCTGCGGTCTTTTTTTGTTGGACGACCACTCCCTTTCGATCTAATTAAGTTTGTTGAAAAAAAAGCATCTTGTTCTGTTTTTTTTCTTTCGTAAGGTGGTGAATGATCGATATAAAATTCTTTAGCAATTGGTGCACTTCCTCTTTTATCAGTTAGTTGAAGTACTTCAATAATTCTAGTATAATCCGAATTAATTTTTATGTGATAAGTATCTCCTAGTTTTACAACATAGGAAGGTTTTACAACTTGAGAATTTAAAATAATCTTACCTTTTGAACAGGATTCTGAAGCAATACTTCGGGTTTTAAAAATTCGAATAGCCCAAAGAAATTTATCAATTCTGATTTTTATTTTATCCTGCAAAGTGTTTTAAGAAAAAGGTTTTTTAATTTGCAAATTCGCTCATGAATTTAATCCGCATTAAGCGTATTTCTTCTTCGGAGTATTCATCTTCACCTAACTCTTTTAAAGCCAAATCTATTGAATCAGATTCGCTTTCTTTAAAGTACTCATATACTTCATCTTGTTTATCAGCATCTACCATCTCATCGATGTAATAATTGATATTTACTTTTGTTCCTGATAAAACAATAGTTTCAATTTCGGTTATAATTTCTTTGATACTTAATTGTTTTCCTTTGGCAATAGTTTCTAAGCTAACTTTTCTGTCAATATTTTGAATGATATGAACTTTTAATCCTGATTTATTTACCACAGATTTTACAACCATATCCAACGGACGCTCAATCTCGTTTTCATCTACATATTTTTTTATCAATGCAATTATACTAGCGCCATATTTTGACGCTTTTCCTGAGCCAACTCCGGAAATTCTTGTTAACTCATCCATGGTAATTGGATATTGAGTTGACATTTCTTCAAGTGAGGTTTCTTGAAAAATAACATAAGGTGGAAGTTTTTTTGCTTTTGCAATTTTCTTCACCTCATCTTTTAAAAGTGCATACAGGGTTTCATCAGCTGCACCTGCACCTTTCCCTCCTGCAACAATAATATCATCATCATCAGCATCCGCTTCACCATCAAAATCATGATCTTTTATTACCATTATCTCATGAGGGTTTTTTAGATATTTTTTCCCTTCGGCAGTTACTTTTAATAAGCCATAATTTTCTATATCCTTACTTAGTAAACCATTTACAAGTGCTTGTCTTATTACAGCGTTCCAATATTTTTCGTTTTTATCGTCTTCGTCGCCTTTGCCAAAACATTCTAATTGATTGTGTTTATATGTCTTTCCAGTTGCAGTTAATAATCCAAGCAAGGCATTTACAACATCTTTTGCTTTATGCCTTTCTTTTAACTCTAATACGGCATCAATTAAGAAACAAATATCTGTGCTTCCATCCAGTTTTTGTTTTGGATTTCTGCAATTATCACACATACCATTACAGTTTTTTTCCTCAAAATTTTCACCAAAATAATGAAGTAAAAATTTTCGCCTGCAAGATGAATTCTCAGCAAATGAAACAGTCTCGTTTAGCAATTGCTTTCCAATTTCTTGTTCTGCAACCGGCTTACTTTTCATGAATTTTTCAAATTTTACGATATCATCATAATTATAAAAAGTAACGCAGTTTCCTTCGCCGCCATCTCTGCCTGCTCTTCCCGTTTCCTGATAATAACTTTCCAGTGATTTTGGAATGTCGTGATGAATGACATAGCGAACATCCGGCTTATCAATACCCATTCCGAAAGCAATTGTTGCAACTATAACATCAATTTCTTCCATTAAAAACATGTCCTGTGTTTTCGCACGTTCTTTAGCATCTAAACCAGCATGATAAGCGTGTGATTTTACTCCATTCACTCGTAATACCTCAGCTAATTCCTCTACTTTTTTACGACTCAAACAATATATTATTCCAGATTTACCGCTATTTTGTTTTACGTATTTAATAATTTCTTTAACTACATTTACTTTTGGCCTTACTTCGTAAAACAAATTTGATCGATTAAACGAGGATTTATAAAGTGTAGCTTTTGTCATACCTAAATTTTTCTGTATATCCAACTGAACTTTAGGTGTAGCTGTAGCTGTTAAAGCCATTACAGGTGCTTTTCCAATTTTATCCATTATAGGACGTAGACGTCGGTATTCAGGTCTAAAATCATGTCCCCATTCAGAAATACAATGTGCTTCATCAATAGCGTAAAATGAAATTTTAAACTCAGAGAAAAACTTAATATTATCTTCTTTTGTTAATGTTTCAGGTGCAACATACAATAACTTTGTTTTCTCGCTTAAAACATCTTTTTTCACCTGAGTGGTTTCGCTCTTATTAAGGGAAGAATTAAGGAAATGTGCAATTCCTTCATCGCTACTAAAACCTCTTATTGCATCTACCTGATTTTTCATTAGAGCAATTAAAGGAGAAACAACTATTGCGGTTCCCTCGCTTAATATTGCTGGTAGTTAGTAACATAGCGACTTACCACCTCCTGTTGGCATAATTACGAATGTATCATTGCCATTTAAAATATTGGTGATAATTTTTTCCTGATTTCCTTTAAAAGCATTGAAACCAAAAAATTTTTGTAATGTTTCCATTAGCGGAAACTCCATAACTAAACTCATAAGTATAATTTTTAGTTAGTAAATTAGTTTAACTTACTTAGGTAAGAATTTATTAACATAATGTTATTGTAAAATTAAAATAATTTTTTGTTCTGCAAAGCTTTTGCAAAATAAAATTGCCCTACTAAATTAAAATTTGAATAAAATAATATCGAAAAAGTTGAACAGAACAGGGAAATACTTTAATAGAAATATGTAAGTTTAAAAACGACGATTAGCTTATTTTCTCAATTAGAGCTACTGCATAGGCGTTTACTCCTTTTTCTGAGCCAACGTAACCTAAAGTTTCATTTGTTGTAGCTTTAATTGAAACACAATCAACATCAACATTTAGCAGTGGAGCTATTGTTTTTTGCATCGAAGGAATGTGAGGGTTGATTTTTGGTTTTTCTAAACAAAGTGTTGCATCAACATTCCCTACTTTGTATCCATTTTGTTCAAGAAGATGTACTACTTCTTTTAATAATAGTTTACTATCGATGTTTTTATATTTAGGATTAGTGTTTGAAAAATGAAATCCTATGTCTCTAAGATTAGCTGCACCAAGTAAAGCATCACAAATTGCATGTAATAATACATCAGCATCGCTATGGCCATCAGCACCTAAATGATAATCTAATTTTACACCACCTATCCACAACTCTCTCCCCTCTTTTAGCTGATGAACATCAAAACCAAATCCTATTCGTATTTTCATTTTAAAATTTAATTAATATCAAAAATAGCATGTAAATCTTTTACACCTAATGAAGCCGTTTTTTTAATGTGCATGATATTATTTGATTTGCTTAAGTTAAAATCTTTAGGGTCAATTAATATTTTTTTCGATTCAGGTGGCACAAAATTTAGTAAACCTGCAGCAGGATAAACATTTAAAGAAGTACCAACTATTATAAAATAATCCACATCATCCAACAGCTCTATTGCAATATCCATATTTGGTACAGCTTCATTAAACCAAACAATATGAGGACGAAGTTGAGAGCCCTTTTCACATTTATCTCCCAGTTTAATTTCCCAGTTAGTTAAATTGTAAACTAATGATTCATTGAAAGTAGATCTTGCTTTCATGATTTCGCCATGCAAATGAAGGACTTTTGATGAACCCGCGCGTTCGTGCAAATCATCAATGTTTTGAGTAATGATTTGAACATCATAATTATCTTCAAGTAGCGCAAAAAAATAATGTGCGTTGTTTGGTTGCGCTTCCATAATTTGTTTTCTTCTTTGGTTGTAAAAATCCAAAACAAGAGTTGGGTTTTTTCTCCAAGCATCAGGAGTAGCTACATCCTCAATTTTATAATTTTCCCATAAACCATCAGAATCACGAAACGTAGGAATGCCACTATCAGCACTCATTCCAGCACCAGAAAAAACAATTATTTTTTTTCGTTGATTCATTACAAGTTTAAAATCTGAATCTTAAAAACCCTGTACTTAATGATAAAGTTGGACCATTTTGAGTAAAGAAAGTTACTGCATCTCGAGATGCAATACCCGCTTCATATGTTCCATCTTTACCAATAAAAATAATTCCGATAGGAACAGAATAATCGTAATTACCTCCAACTATATAACCTGCCTGTAACTTTAACCATTTAACAGGATAAATATCTCCTCCAAAACCTATCATCGGCTTATTGTATTTACCTGGAACATCTGTTGCAGATAGAATACAATCAAATCCTAATTCAGCAAATCTTCCTAGTATTAAACTTCCGCCAAATCTAACTAAACCAGGAAGCTTTACTACAACTTCTTTTTTTCCTTCCATTTTTAATAGTCCGTTTGCTCCAAAAATATCTTTAAATTGCCCAAAAACATTATAGTTTTGAAGACCTGTACTAGTAGTAGTAAACAAAACAGTGTCTTTTACAGAATAAACATTACCATCCCATTTAATTGAACCCGCATTAATAAAAGCTGCGCCCAATTTCAATTTATTTTTAATGATCACATTTACCCCAAAATCAAATCCAAAACCGGAACCTACAGGTTTTGGTAAAGTTCCTGATTGTTTTATTTGATTAGCTTGATTTATCGCATTTCCGTAATCAATATTAAATGCAGGAGACAATGAACTGTATCCGGTTAATTTATCATTTTCAGATTTTACATTAACAAGTGCTAAACCTTGAAAATATTTAACGCCAATTCCGCCAAATAAGGCAAATGTACTATCTCCAAAAATTCTTCTTCCATAGGAGAAATTATATTCTCGTGTCCAAGAATATGTCATTTCTGTGCCATTTAAAATTTTAGATATTTCTTTTGGAGCAGAACTATATCCACTAATAACTAAATTTACACTATCCGGACTCATGTTTGGATTATTAGGAATAGTAACAGTTGCGCCTGTTGTAGAATTAACTAAGTAAGTTAAAGAATCGAAAACGCTTGAAGTTTTTCCAAGAAAAATTAAATCTGCTGCTTGGTTACCAAGCTTACAATAAGCCTGATAACTATCATTGATTCGAAATCCAAACCCGCCAATATGTTTTGTAATAAATGCTGCTCCAAACGAACCCAAGTTTGCATTTACTGAAAACCCGGTTTTTGTGAATTCCTTAGCCGCATTTCTTTTTTGATCCAGCGAAAAATTCTCCGCACCACCATCTACCATATCTTTAACTAATTGACGCAAATCATTTTTGGAAAGTGCTTCCGAATAAATGGAACTGGTAAGCTCCGCATAACCCATGGTAAATTTCTTTTTTGCATATCTGTAATCCCACCCAAGATTTGCAGGATTAATACCAGTTGCCTGATAATCGGTCGCATAGGTTGTTGCACCACCATGACCGGTATTACAAAACGAACTTAATTCGTATTGTGCAAATAAAAGGTTAGAAAATAGGGAAACTATAAACAGAGAAAGTAATAGTTTTTTCATAAATTATAATTTAAGAAATAGTAATTCGAAGGTAATAAAATAAAACGACTTGACTAGTTATACTTTCTGAAAACAGGTTTAATACTTTTTCCTACTAAATAATCACTTATATTTCCTTTCAGGGCTTTTTTATATACTTCGAGAGATTTATAAATAGCATGCAACGTAATTTCCAGTTCCTTTTCCTGATGAGCAAAACTTAGGGCTACCCAAGGTATTAACACGCCATGTTTAATCATCTCTTGAGAAAATAGCGTTCTGAATTCCAATGAAACTTCCTTATTCTGATTTTTAGTTATATAGATTGGAGAACACGCGTAGCCGCCAAACTCAAAAAAATCACTGACTTCTAAACGTTTTGCAATTTCATTAGCGCCTTCAATCAGTTTTTTACCATAACTCCAAAGTTGTTGAGTTACATGGTTGTTTTTATAAACATCAACTGTTTTAATAAAAGCACCCAAGGCAGTCATTTCAGAACCATGAGTTGTACTAATTAAAAATAATCGTTCGGCACCTTCTTTATTTATTGAACCCAACTCCATAATTTCTCGCTTACCAATTAAAGCTGCGAGCGGAAAACCATTTGCCATGCCTTTTCCAAAAGTTGCTAAATCAGGTTCAATGTCAAATAATTTCATAGCACCTTGCAAATCAAAACGAAAACCGGTTATCATTTCATCTAAAATAAAAACAGCACCGTGTTGCTTACATAATGCTTTCACTTCATGTAAAAAATTTTTCTTACTACAAGAACAAGTAGCACATGATGGTTTGTTTAAAAAACCATCTGCACCCTTTTCGCAGGGACTTAAAAAAGTTGTTGGTTCTAAAATAACACACGCAATTTGATTCGGATTTTCATCAAATATTTTTTTTAACGAATCAATATTGTTGTAATGAAATTTATGACTAAATATTTTGGTTTCACTTGGAATGCCCTTATCCATAGGGGTTGTGCCGATAAACCAGTCGTCATAGGTAAAGAAAGGGTGCTCTGCACATAGTGCCACATGTTTTCTTCCTGTATATGCACGGGCAAGTTTAATAGCTGCAGTCGTAACTGTTGATCCATTTTTGCCAAACTTCACCATGTCAGCCCAAGGAAACAAACTAATCATCAACTCAGCTGCATGTAACTCAGTTAAGGAAGCTCTTGTAAGGTTTATACCTTTATAAATTTCATCAATTGCAGCCTTTGAAATTTCAGGATGATTGTAGCCAACTGTAATTGATCTTAATCCTAAACCATAATCAAGAAATTTATTCCCATCAGCATCCCAAACATATGCCCCTTCTCCACGCTCTAAAATTTGAGGTGCATTTTCGGGGTATTGGTCATCGCCTCTGCTGTAGGTGTGAGCTCCGCCTGGAATTACATGATGTAATCGTTGTGAATAATTCATTTTATTTTTCCTTCCTCTCTTGCTTTTAATAATTGTTCTATGATTAGAAAATCAGTAAGATCATCAATTTCAAAAGATTTCCATTTAGGCATAACATAACCTAATGTTTTTTCATGATAAAAGCTTTTTCTGACTTTTAATGAATCGATTTTTGAAATGTACATACTACCCTCATAAAAATATACCTCATCAGTATCTTGTCTTCTGTAAAATGTAAAAGTTTTATTTTCGTAAGGATCTAAAAAATTATTTTTTAGTTTAGTCAAAAACATAGGATGGCAACTTTCTGCTTTGCTTATTCCTACTAAACTTTCTGCTTCTTTTTCTTGTTTTAATAAATTATAAGCCCCCACTAAATCAGTCGCATCTCGTTGCGGTGAAGTAGGTTCAACCATTATCACATAATTAAAAAAACAATTTTGTTTTTCCATTTCATGAATCGCATGCAGAACTACGTCCATATGACCTATGTGATCTTGTGCTAAACTATCCGGGCGCATAAATGGTAGTTCAGCACCATAATTTTTAGCAACATCAGCAATCTCGTTAGAATCTGTAGTTAATATTACTTTTGAATTGCCAATTTGATTAGCAGCTTCATTAGCTGCTTGAATTGACCAAGCAATTAATGGTTTTCCTGCAATTTCCTTAATGTTTTTACCCGGCAATCCTTTACTTCCACCACGTGCAGGTATAACAAATAATGCTTCCATTTTATTTATGCTTTTACAGAATCAAAAATAACTTGAAATGCAGAACGGATATTATTTAATTCTGCATCAGTAATATTTACGGAAGAAGGGAAACTAATACCCTGTTTTGATAGGTAAGTTGAATTTTCGAAAGTGCTTTTAGTTGGGTAGTTTTTATAGGGAGGCATTTCGTGTAATGGATAAAAAACCGGACGAGTTTCCACGCCATTTTTAAGTAATTTACTCATTAACTCATCACGAGTGATGGGCATATTTTCTTTTAATACAGCCGTATAAAGCCAGTATCCATTTAATGCCCAGCTTTCCTGAGGAGGTAAAATAAATGCATCAGTTTCTGCTAATAATTGATTGTAGAAATTAGCCAATTTACGTTTTTCATTTACAAACTCATCAATGCGTTCCATTTGAGCGCAACCAATTGCTGCCTGCAAATTTGTCATTCTATAATTGAAACCAACAAAGTCGTGCCAGTACTTTTTAGTTTTACTCATGCCGTGATCGCGCAAAATAACTGCTTTATCATATGCCTCTTGATTTTTGAAAAAAACCATTCCGCCTTCACCGGTTGTAATTGTTTTATTCCCAAAAAAACTGAAGGTTGATGCATCACCAAAAATACCAACATGTTTATTTTTATATTTTGTACCAATTGCCTCTGCAGCATCTTCAATAACCAATAAATTATGCTTCTTTGCAATAGCCATTATTTCATCCATATGACAAGGATGGCCGTATAGGTGCACGGGCATTATAGCTTTTGTTCTAGGACTAATGTTTTTTTCAATATCTTCAATTGATATTGTCCATGTAGTATTATCAACATCTACAATTACCGGTATAGCACCAGCGCAAATAATAGAATTAATGGAAGCTGCAAATGTTAAATCCGGAACCAACACTTCGTCGCCTTCTTTTATGCCTAGTGCAACTAAAGCCAAATGAAGTGCCACAGTGCCATTGCTTACTGCAACAGCGTAAGTTGCTCCGCAAAATTCTGCAAATTCTTTTTCAAAGCGTCTGACATAAGCACCCTGAGAAGAAATCCAACCAGTTTTAATAAGCTAACTCATTTCCATTAAGCAGTGGCTGCATTATTGGAGTTCTATGCATACGAGAAAAACAGGCATAGTCAACGGGAATTAAATCATCATCTACTAATGGTATATGTCGTATAGCATTGGATAATCTTTCCTGTATTTTATCTTGCGATGTGTTTACGTTTAGATAAGTAAATTTTTTCTGCATAACATCTGACACAGCCGTTTCAATAGACTTGCCATCTAAAATACTTCTTCTTATATCTCCATCAGTTAATACACCAACTAACTTTTTCTGATTAGTAACAAAACAAATTCCTTGAGCATTTTTTTCAATTACCACAAGTGCATCTTTAATTGTTTTGTTAGATTCAATTAATAAATCTTGTATTTCAGTTGAATTCTGCATCTAAAATAAATTTAACTTGAACGTTTATAACCACCACCATAACTACCATAGCCGTAAGTTCCATAACCATAAGTATAACCATAGCCGTATCCGTAACCATATTTGTTATAGTAGTATCTTGATTTCCTTCTTCGTACGCCATTTAAGATGTAAGAGAAATGCTGAATATTATTCTTTTCAATTAACTCATTTATTGATGAAACAATGCGTTTATTTACAAACTTTGTATTGAGAACAAACAATGATACATCTGCATATTGCATCAAATAAATAGAATCTGAAATTAATCCAGCTGGTGGTGTGTCAATTACAACGTAATCATAATTTGATTTGCCATAGTTGATTATTTCTTTCAACTGATCTGATAATATCATTTCTGATGGATTTGGAGGCATTGGACCAGAAAGTAAAACAGATAAGTTTTCTATGTTCGTATTTTTTATTGAACTTGTAATTTCTGACTGACCAATAACAATTGTACTAATACCAACATCAGGTTCCATTTCTAAAGCTTTTTGAACACGAGGCTTGTGAAGATCTAATTCTAATAAAAGTACTTTTTTACCGGCTTTTGCCAAAATGGAAGATAAATTAATAGAAACAAAAGTTTTGCCCTCGCCAGGACTATTTGATGAAATTAAAATCACTTTAGAATCTTTTGAAGTATTTAAATATTGTAAATTTGTTCGTAAAGTTCTAAATGCTTCTGCTGCTCTTGACTTTGGCTCTTCATCAATAATTACACCTGTAGGTTTTAAACTTTTAATAAAAGGAAGCTCACCTAAAATTGGGAAATGAGATGCTTCTTTTAACTCTTCCAAAGTTTGAATAGTAGTAAAAAATAATACTCTGATTAAAACGATTGTAATACCAATAACAAATCCAATTAATAAGAATAGATTGTTGATTTTATTTTTATCCGGCCATGTTATCCCAACAACCCTTGGGCTTTCAATTACTTTACTATCAGGTATAATACTTGCTCGTGCAATATATGTTGATGCTCGTCTTTCTAAAAGAAAAACATAAAGATTTTGATTAACATCTACTTTACGCTGTATACCTAATAATTCTCTTTGTTTTCCTGGTAATGACTTTAGGCTCCCTAAATTTGAGGCAATTTGACTATTAACATTTTCAACAATTTTAGTATAAGCATTTCTTGAATTACTTATATAAATTAATAAATCCTGTTTAATTTTCTTAATGTTATCTCTCAATTGTATAGAGGATTGATTTTTTTCTGTCGCAATTGATAGTTTCTCATTTAATTCTATTTGCTTTTGATAAAGCTCTGTACTGGTTTTAACTAAATAAGGATCTTCTTTAATAACAAATACAGATGGTGGCAAAAACTGAGGGTCTTTATCATCTACAATATACTTTTCTAAATCGTTTAATGCCTCTAATTGTAATTTTAGTTGCGATTTTTGAGTTTCATAGAAGGTTAACTTTTCAAATTCAGAATCTTCTTCTTTATTAATATCCAAAACAACTTTGTTGGTTTTAAAATTTTGCATGGTATCCTCTACATGATTAAGTATGTAGGATACTTCAGCCATTTGTTTATCAATAAAGCTTAGTGTTCTTTCATTTAGTTCATATTTTGATTCGAGTTTTTGATTTATATAAACACTCGCTAATGTATCTAAAAACAATTTAGCTCTATCAGGGATTATGTCGTTGCAACTAATTTGCAATATGTTTGTATACTCTGGATTCTCTATTGTTAACCCTTCCTGATATTTTGATATTAACCCATCAATGGAATGAATTTGAAACTCGAATTGACTACCGGAAAAACTAGAAATATTATTATTAGAAAAATTACTTTGTTTTAAAATTAAAATATTAAAATTTTCATTAATTAACTCTTTGTCAAATTTACCTGCAATTTCTTTTTCAGTGCCATTTATAGTTACAATAATGGAAAAATCATTCGCGCTTTTAATTTTAAACTTGAATTTTTGTTCATATAATTCTGAATTAACAGAATTTACTTTCACCAAGAATGGCATTCCACTGAAGTATTCAGTGGTTCTAACCTTTCCTACAATAAAGTAAGATACTTGAATACTACTTTTGATTTTATCAATTACCTCACTTAATAAATCATATGATTGAATAATTTTGGATTCATTTGTATTATCTACATACCTGCTTAGTACACTTTTATCTGCACCTGCATACGTTTCATTAATTAAACTTTTCGAATAATACTGCTCGTTGGTATTGAGCATAATTTGTGAAGAAACCTGATAAATATTGGTTAACTTATAAGTATAAAAGTAACCAATTAAAAAACTCAACCCGCCAAAAACAAGTGGAATGTACCAATTCCTTGCAACAACACGCCAAATGATTCTTAAATCATCTACTCCTACTAAAGATTCGTTTTTTTTCTTTTCCAAGAATTTTTGAACTAGCTATAAAACACAAATTTAGCAATTTAAATATGATTCTTACAATCTAAAAAAATTGAATTTTACCAATAAAGTCTAAAAAAGATAATACAATACAATTAATAAAAAAAAGAGGAACTATTTACGGTTCCTCTTTTTATAAATATTAACTCAAGAATTTTATCCCTTAAGAGCTTCTGCACCTGCAACAATCTCCAGGATCTCAGTTGTGATGGCTGCCTGACGAGCTTTGTTGTAAGAAATTTTCAAGTTACGAAGCATTTCTTTAGCATTGTCGGTTGCTTTGTGCATTGCAGTCATACGAGCACCATGTTCTGATGCGAATGAATCTAGCAATGCCTTATAGAATTGAATTTTCAATGATTTTGGAATTAATTCTTGTACAATGTATTCCTTGCTTGGTTCAAAAATATAATCAGCAGATGTTTTAGATTCAGCTGCTGCTGAACTTGAAGTATCAATTGGCAAGAATCGTTCTGCGGTTGTAACTTGCACAGCCGCATTTCTGAACTGATTATAAATTACATACACTCTATCGAATTTGCCTTCTGTAAAAGCTTTCATCAATGCTTCAGCAATCGGACTTGCTTTTTCGAATTTCAATCCGTCAAACACATCACTTAAATTTTCATTTAAGCCTTCAAGGTGTAAATGATGAGGTGTTTTTCTGAATGCATCGTGAGATTTTTTTCCAATACCTATTACTGAAACTTTTTTATCAGCATATTCATTATTAATTAAACCCCATGCCTTTTTAATCACATTTGCATTAAAAGCACCAGCCAATCCACGGTTTGAAGAAACAACAATTAAAAGAACATTGTTCACCTCAGTTTCTTTTGCATATAAATTTTCCGATACGTCTATGCTTGAACTAACATTTTGAAGTAATTCTTTTAATTTGTTTGCATACGGGCGCATTTGTAAAATGGCATCCTGAGCACGTTTTAGTTTTGCAGCACTCACCATTTTCATGGCGCTTGTAATCTGCATAGTTGAACCAACTGATGTGATTCGGTTTCTTACTTCTTTTAAATTAGGCATCTTATTTTAAATCAGATGTAAGTATTATTTCCTTAATTATGCTTTGAATCTTTTTGAAACTTCTTTTGCAACTTGTTCCAATGTGTTGGTGATCTCATCGGTATACTGACCTTTTTTCAATTGATCTAAAATACCTTTGTGACTTTTTTCCAAAACATCCAAGAAATCCTTTTCAAAGTTTCTCACTTTATTCACAGGAACTTCACGTAATAAGTTTCTTGTTCCACAATAGATGATTGCAATTTGCTGCTCAACACGCAATGGTGAAAATTGTCCTTGTTTAAGGATTTCCACGTTACGTGCACCTTTATCTAAAACTGATTTTGTTGAAGCATCCAAATCAGAACCAAACTTAGCAAAAGCTTCCAACTCACGGTATTGTGCCTGGTCTAATTTTAACGTACCTGCAACTTTTTTCATGGATTTAATCTGAGCGTTACCACCAACACGTGATACAGAAATACCAACGTTAATAGCAGGACGAACACCAGAGTTAAATAAGTTAGATTCCAAGAAAATCTGACCATCAGTAATTGAAATTACGTTGGTTGGAATATAAGCAGAAACGTCACCTGCTTGTGTTTCAATGATAGGAAGCGCTGTTAATGATCCACCACCTTTTACAATTGGTTTAATTGATTCTGGCAAATCGTTCATATTACGAGCAATTTCATCCGATGCATTGATCTTTGCAGCACGCTCTAATAAACGGCTATGAAGATAGAAAACGTCACCAGGATAAGCTTCACGCCCTGGAGGACGACGAAGTAATAATGATACCTCACGGTAAGCCACAGCTTGTTTTGACAAATCATCATAAACAATCAATGCCGGACGACCGGTATCGCGGAAATATTCGCCAATTGCAGCACCTGCAAACGGAGCGTAGAACTGAAGTGGAGCAGGATCAGAAGCATTAGCTGCAACGATGATTGTGTAAGCCATTGCGCCATTTTCTTCTAATACACGCTGAATATTTGCAACAGTAGAACCTTTTTGACCTACCGCAACGTAGATACAAAATACTGGTTGGCCTGCATCATAAAA
>CAZTCG010000001.1:16800-27147 GCA_964612005.1 uncultured Flavobacteriaceae bacterium
GATTAATAATTGTATCGATACAAACTGCTGTTTTACCAGTTTGACGGTCACCAATAACTAACTCACGTTGTCCACGACCGATTGGAATCATGGCATCAACAGCTTTTAATCCAGTTTGTAAAGGCTCATTTACCGGCTGACGGTAAATAACACCCGGAGCTTTACGCTCCAATGGCATTTCATAAGTTGTACCAGTAATTGGCCCTTTCCCGTCAATTGGCATACCTAAAGTATCAACCACACGACCTAACATACCTTCACCTACTTTTAAAGAAGCTATTTTACCTGTACGTTTACATGTTGAACCTTCTTTAATTCCTGCACTGTCACCTAACAATACTGCACCCACATTGTCTTCTTCAAGGTTTAACACAATTGCTTGTAAACCTGTTTCAAACTCAATTAACTCACCGGATTGTACTTTTGATAATCCGTAAATACGAGCAACTCCATCACCTACTTGAAGAACAGTTCCTACTTCCTCTAATTCAACCTGTGATTTAAATCCTGATAGTTGTTCGCGTAAAATTGCAGATACTTCTGCTGGTTTAATTTCTGCCATTGTTTATCGTTTCAAATAATTAATATTCCTTTATGTATAAATTCTCTGAGAAATTTTTTCTTAAGTCGTTTAGCTTTCTTAAAACAGAAGCATCAACTTGTTTGTCTTGCATTTTCAATACAAAACCACCAATTAAAGTTTTATCTGTTTTTTCAATTAATTCTACTTCAGCTGTTGTTGTTGATTTTACCAACTCAACAACTTTGTTTCTTGTGTGCTCATCAATACCAGATGCAGAAGTAATTACAGCAGTTAAAATATTTTTATGTTTTTTAAACTGTTCATCAAAAGCAACACTAATCTCCTTAATTAAAGATTCTCTTCTCTTGTCAGTTAAAATCAATAAGAAAGAGATAGTCAATTCATTTACTTTACCTTCGAATACTGATTTGAGTATAGCTCTTTTTTTATCCGATTTAATTATCGGGCTTTGAAGAAATGTTGTGAATTCAGCAGTTGAATTGCATACTGAATTTACTAATTTCATATCATTACGCACTTCCTCTAATTTGCCTTTTTCAATGGCAAGAGTTAAAAGCGCTTTTGCGTATCTATTAGCTGCAACCATTTTAGTTTAATTCTACTTCTTTTAAAAGATTTCCAACCAATACTTTTTGTTTTTCTTCTGTAGAGAGTTGCTCTTTTAATATTTTTTCAGCCACTTCAATGGAAAGCGCAGCAACCTGGTTTTTTAACTCAGTGATTGCAGCCATCTTTTCATTTTTGATGCTTTCTAATGCCTGATTGATTAATTTGTCTGCTTCTGCTTTAGCTTTTGTTTTTGCCTCATTAACAATTGCATCTTTTGTTTCGCGCGCTTCTCTTAATAAGTTATCTCTTTCTGCCATCGCTTCAGCCAAAATTCTTTCATTACCTGCTTGTAATTCTTTCATTTCAAGCTTTGCTTTTTCAGCAGCTTGCAAAGCTGATTCAATAGAATCCTCTCTTTCTTTAATCATGTTTAGGATTGGTTTCCATGCAAACTTTTTTAGAATAAAAAAGATGGTAAGGAAAGTTACACACATCCAAAATACTAGACCAATTGCGGGGGTTACTAATTCCATTTTTTAATTATTTATTTTGTTTTAAAATTTTAAAAAATAAAAAAGGCATCGGCCAACCGCCGATGCACTTTTCGATTACTTGAACACTACTAAAAGCGCAACAACCATGGCGAAGAAAGCAGCACCTTCAACTAAGGCAGCAGCTAAAATCATGTTTCCACGGATGTCGTTAACAGCTTCAGGTTGACGAGCGATTGATTCTAATGCAGAACCACCGATTCTACCAATACCTAAACCTGCTGCTAAAGCAGCAATTCCTGCACCTACGGCTGCGATACCGTAAGCTACGTCTAATAACATTACTGTTGACATCTTTTATTTTTTTTATTTGTTAAACAATACGCTGTTTTTTCGAAAAACAACAAAAAATTCCTTTAGTGATGAGCGTGAGCTTCTTCACCATGATGATCATGATGTCCTTCCTCAACTGCTGCACCAATATAAATAGCCGATAATAAAGTAAATACGTAAGCTTGTAAAAATGCTACCAATAATTCCAACATTCCCATAAATACGGTAAACAATACTGAAACAACCGCTACACCAAATCCTGCTCCGGTATTCATTTCTCCAAAAATGAAAATCAAGCTAAAAAATGCTAATGCAATAATGTGACCTGCAGTAATGTTAGCGAACAAACGTATCATTAATACGAATGGACGTAAAACAACACCAATCAACTCAATAGGAGTTAAAATAATTAATACCGGAATTGGAACACCTGGCATTGCAAAAATATGTCTCCAATAATGTCCGTTTCCACTTGCCAAAACAATAACTAAAGTTAATGCAGCTAAAACCATACAAACTGCTATGTTTCCTGTTAAGTTTGCTCCGCCAGGAATAATAGGAACCAATCCTAGTAAGTTATTAATGAAAATGAAAAAGAAAATGGTTAACAGATAAGGCATATACTTACTGTATTTTTTCTCACCAATTGAATTTTTAGCCACATCATCACGAATGAACATAATTAATGGCTCAACAAAAGACTGTAGTCCTTTTGGCGCTTTACCTTGTCTGTTTGTATATGCTTTTGCTACAGATAAAAACATCCAAAGCATTAATGCTGCACTAAATAACAAAGCAAATACGTTTTTAGTTATGGATAAATCAATGATTTTAGCTGTTGCTGTTTCATTTACTAAACCAGATTCATCTACAATTTCAATGTGTTCATCATGTAATTTATAGCTGTAGTGATTACCTTTGTAAATATCATCATGATGTTCAACTCGAGAAGAAGAAAAAATTTCCAATCCTTTGTCTGTCCATAAAATTACTGGCAACGGAACATGAACGGCATGCCCATGATCGCCCCACAAATGCCATTGATGCGAATCACCAATGTGCTCAGTGATTAATTTACCTGCGTTAAATTTATTATCTTCTGCATGTGCCTCAGTAGTTGAATGATTTTCAGAAATTACTTGAGTAGCAGAAACTGAATCGCTCTCTACTGGTTCGTTTGCAATAATTTCAAGTGAAAAAAATGAAAGAATAAATCCAAAAAAAACTGCTTTGATGTATTTATGGGTAGAGAAATTTGTTTTTATCATCATTAATTAAAATTAGAAACGACTAAATAATGTTCAAAAATTCGGCTGCGAAGATAGAAAGAGAAAATGGAATATTAAAATTTAAATGAGTTTAAATTTTAAATAGAATCTTGGTTTTTTTAAACAGCACATTTAATAGTTTAACTAATTTATTATCAATTAGATAATTTATTTAAATTGTTAATAAGTGGCTCAATTTAACAGCTAATTTGCTACATCATAAAAATGAACGCAATTAAAAACAATGAACAAAAACAAAGAATTAATAACACATTTTTGTGTAAAACAATGAAACTCATCATGAAATAGAATGTAACAATAACCTTATTTAGTGTTTAATTGTAAACGTGTTTACGAAAAACATAAATAGCTTAAAATCAAATTAATAAGAAAAGTACATCATGAAAATTCATTTAATTGCAATTGGTGGCAGCGCTATGCACAACATGGCTTTGGCCATGCATCAAAAAGGATATACAGTAAGCGGTTCAGATGACGAAATTAATGAGCCCTCAAAATCGCGTTTAGCAAAGGCGGGTATTTTGCCTTCTGAAATAGGTTGGTTTCCTATGAAAATTACAAAAGATATTGATGCTGTTATATTGGGAATGCATGCACGAGAAGATAATCCGGAATTGATAAGAGCGCGCGAACTAGGATTGAAAATTTATTCTTATCCGGAATACATTTACGAACAGACAAAAGATAAAACACGCATTGTTATTGGTGGAAGCCATGGCAAAACCACTATTACATCAATGATTTTGCATGTTTTTAAACAAGTAAATATCGATGCAGATTTTATGGTTGGTGCTCAATTAGAAGGCTTCGATACTATGGTTAAATTAACAAAAGAAGCTAAATATGCTGTAATAGAAGGCGATGAATACTTGGCTTCGCCAATCGACAGAAGACCAAAATTTCATTTGTATCACCCAAATATTGCAATCATAAGCGGTATTGCTTGGGATCATATCAATGTGTTTCCTACTTTTGAAATATATATAGATCAATTCAGAAAATTCATTGACTTAATTGAACCCAACGGATCCTTGATTTATTGCAATAAAGATGAAGAGCTGAATAAATTAGCAAAAGAATATATTAACCAAAATATTCAGCAGATTGGCTATGGAATTCCGGAACATGAAATTGAAAACGGAATTACATCAATTAATCATTTGGGCAAAAAAATTCCACTAAAAATTTTTGGTAATCATAATTTAATGAACCTCAACGGAGCTCGTTTAATTTGTAATGCTATCGGGATAAGTGATGAAAATTTTTATGCTGCAATTTCAAACTTCAAAGGAGCAGCAAAACGTTTAGAACCGGTAAGAGTTGAGAATAACTTTGCTATGTTCAAAGATTTTGCGCATTCTCCTTCAAAATTAAAAGCAACTGTTTCTGCCATGAAACAACAATTTAACAATCGCGAACTAATTGCCTGCATGGAACTTCATACATTTAGTAGTTTAACTGAGGAATTTTTAAATGAATACAAAGGAGCTATGAATGAGGCAGACAAGGCAATTGTATATTTTAATCCACACACGATTGCACATAAAAAACTAAAACCTATATCGGAAGAACAAGTTAAACATGCTTTTGATAGGAACGATTTAGAAATTTATACTGAATCTACTAAGTTGCTTAAAGATATTCAATCTGAAAAGTGGGCAAACAAAAATCTATTAATGATGAGCTCCGGAAATTTTGACGGTATCGACTTTAAACAGCTCGGAGAATCGTTAAACGTATAATTACATAAACATATTTCAAACTGATTTAAAAAAACACCTACTTTTGCAGGCATTATGAGTACAGCTGAAGACCAATTTAAAAACGTAATTTCCCATGCTAAAGAGTATGGGTTTATTTTTCCAAGTAGTGAAATTTATGACGGATTAAGTGCCGTATATGATTACGGACAAAATGGAGCCGAGTTAAAAAAGAACATAAGAGAATACTGGTGGAGAAGTATGGTGCAAATGCACGATAATATTGTTGGTATTGATGCGGCAATATTTATGCACCCAACTACCTGGAAAGCCAGTGGACATGTTGATGCATTTAACGATCCTTTAATTGATAACAAAGACAGTAAAAAACGTTACCGTGCTGATGTGTTAATTGAAGAACACATGGCGAAGATTGAAGACAAAATCAATAAAGAAGTTGAAAAGGCAGCAAAGCGTTTTGAGAACTTTGATGAAGCTATGTTCAAAACAACTAATGCTCGCGTGCTCGAATATCAAAAGAAAATTGATGAAATAGAAGCTCGATTTAAAAAAGCATTAGAGAATAATGATTTAGCAGATGTAAAACAAATTATTCTGGATTGCGAAATAGTTTGCCCAATCAGTGGTAGTCGCAATTGGACTGATGTTCGCCAATTTAACTTAATGTTTTCAACTTCTATTGGAGCGGTTACGGATGATTCCAACATTATATACCTACGACCGGAAACTGCTCAGGGTATTTTTGTAAATTATTTGAATGTGCAAAAAACAGGTAGAATGAAAATTCCTTTTGGAATTGCACAAACCGGTAAAGCATTCAGAAATGAAATTGTTGCACGTCAGTTTATTTTCCGTATGCGCGAATTTGAACAAATGGAAATGCAATTTTTTGTTCGCCCAGGCACCGAAATGGAATGGTATGAGAAGTGGAAATCCACAAGATTGGCTTGGCATAAGGCATTAGGATTAAGCGAAAAGAAATACCGTTATCACGATCACATAAAATTAGCGCATTATGCAAACGCCGCATGCGATATCGAATTTGAATTTCCATTTGGCTTTAAAGAATTAGAAGGTATTCACTCAAGGACTGATTTTGATTTAAAACAACACGAACAATACAGCGGAAAAAAATTACAATATTTTGATCCTGAACTTAACCAAAGTTATGTTCCTTATGTTGTAGAAACTTCAGTTGGATTAGACCGTTTGTTTTTAGCTATTTTATCTACTTCTTTCAAAGAAGAATCATTAGAAGGTGGGGATTCCCGTGCAGTTTTAAGTTTACCGCCGCAACTTGCTCCAATTAAAGCTGCTGTATTTCCATTGATTAAAAAAGATGGCTTACCGGAAAAAGCAATGGAAATTGTAAATCTGTTAAAGTTCGATCATCAGGTTACTTATGATGAAAAAGATACCGTTGGGAAACGTTACCGCAGACAAGATGCAATCGGTACTCCTTATTGCATAACAGTCGATCATCAAACCTTAGAAGACAATACAGTTACCGTTCGTAACCGTGACACTATGCAACAAGAACGTGTTATGATAACACATTTGGCAAACATGATTGATGAAAAAGTAAACATGAAATATTTGTTACAAAAATTAAATTAAAAATATTTTTTTACAATCTGTTCTTTATTCATTTTTAAATATTCAAGATAAGCTTTAGCAAGTGGCGACATGGATTTGTTTTTTAACCAAATCAGTCGCCACTTCGTTTTTATGGGCAATCCGGAACTTGGAATAATTTTTAATCGTTTATTTTTAATTTCATTCCTAATTCCAATCAATGGCATAATTGAAATTCCAAGACCTGCAATTACTGCTTGTTTAACAGCTTCATTACTGGTTAACTCAATTTTTTTTGTTGCCCTGATATTTTTTTTCTCAAAATAATTTTCCATTACTTTTCGTGTAGCAGAACCTTCCTCTCTAAAAATTAAGGCGTTGTTTTGTAATTCCTCTTTACTTAGCTTTTGTTTATCATTTTTAAACTGAGCATTTGCAACAAAATAAAGTTCATTATCCAAAATTATTTCCTCATTAACTAAAAGTTTATCAGGCAATATTGAAACCAATGCAAAATCAATTTCACCCGTGGACAAACTTTCAACAACTTTTGTTTTATTCGTAACATCCATTGTAAGTTCTATACTTTGATTTTCTTTCACGAAATCAGTTAAAAGATAAGGCATCACGTACTTGCCGGTTGACACAACGCCAATTTTTAACCTGCCGCTTAAAAGTCCTTTAAAAGAAAGTGTTTTATAATTAATGGCGTGTACTTCACTGATTATCTTTTCTGACATTTCATAAATTTCAAAACCAAAATCCGTTATTTTGATACTTCTTCCAATAATTTCAGTCAAGGGAATATCAAATTGATCCTGAAAATTTTTTAGTTGTATAGACACAGCAGGTTGAGTCATGAAAAGTTCTTCTGAAGCTTTTGTAATACTTTTTGTTTGTACCACTTTGGCAAAAACTTGTAATTGATGTAAGGTATAATTCATAAATTTAGTTTATGTTTTTAATAACAAATATAAATAATAGTTTATGTATTAATAAGTTTAATTTTGAACTGAAAAATCCTTACTTAATAAATTAATAATTTATTATAAATGAATTTAATATCAGGAAGAACTTTGTGCATTGCCAGTATGCACAAAAAAGAGAGGGTACTGAAACCATTGTTTGAAAAAGAATTGGGAGTTAAATGTATAGTGCCTGAGAATTTGAATACGGATGTATTGGGAACTTTTTCAGGCGAAATTGAACGAACGCTTACACCAATTGAAACAGCCAAACAGAAATGTGTTTTAGCCATTCAATTGAGCAATTGCGATTTAGCAATTGCAAGTGAAGGTTCTTTTGGTCCTCATCCAGTTTATGGCTTTATTCCGAGCGATGATGAACTTTTATTTTTTTATGATAAAAAAAATAATTTGGAAATCGTTGTTCGCGAGCTTAGCACGCAAACCAATTACGCACAAGATGAATTTCAACATTACAGTCAAGCAATAGAGTTTGCAAATTCAGTTTTATTTCCAAGCCACGGATTAATTGTTAAATCTCAATACAATCAGGTTATTGAAAAAGGCATTATTAATTGGGAACACCTAAAATCAGCTTTTTCAAAAGCACAACAAATTCATCCGCTTGTAAAAATAGAAACAGACATGCGCGCGCAATTCAATCCTACACGCATGGAAGTTATTCAGCTGTGTTCACAAAAACTAATAAAAGCCATTCAGTCAACATGCCCAAATTGTAAAACACCTGGATTTACAGTCGTAAACTCATTAACTGGCTTACCATGTGAACAATGCGAAGCGCCAACTCGTTCTGTATTAAAACATATCTATCAATGTAAAAAATGTAATCATCAAAAAGAAGTTGAACATCCAAAGGGCAAATGCTATGAGGATCCTATGTATTGCGACTTCTGTAATCCTTAACAATTATGAACTTAGACTTATTAGTATCCAACATAACAAACCCTGCATTTTTGTTTTTCATTTTGGGAATTATTGCAGTAAGGGTAAAAAGTGATTTGGAAATACCTGCAAATTCATCAAAATTTATTTCACTTTATTTGTTGTTTTCAATTGGATTTAAAGGTGGGCAAGAATTATCTCACGAAACATTTAATGCAGAAATTATTTATTCTATGTTGTTTGGAATTGCCATAAGTTTATTAATTCCTGCTTACACCTTTTTTATTTTAAAACGCAAACTTTCCATTTATGACGCTGCTGCAATTGCTGCTGCCTATGGCTCAGTAAGTGCTGTTACTTTTGTAACGGCTGTAAGTTATCTGGATGCACAACAAATGCATTTTCACGGACACATGGTAGCCATTATGGCGCTGATGGAATCCCCTGCAATTATTGCCGGTTTGTTGCTTTTATCTTTCTATAAAAAAGATGAGCAAAAAACAATAAGTAAAACTACACTAATAAAACACTCATTTACAAACGGAAGTGTTTTATTGATTTTAGGAAGTTTAGTAATTGGATTGCTAGCCAATGCAAAACAGGCAGAAGGTATTAAGCCTTTTACCAATGATATCTTTAAAGGATTTCTTGCCATATTTTTATTAGATATGGGCATTAACAGTGGCAAAAAATTGGAATCATTTTTCAAGAATGGAATATTCCCGCTTTTGTTTGCCATCATTATTCCATTATTAAATGGAAGTGTAGTTGCTTTATTAAGCAATTTAGTAACGCACGATGTTAGTAATAAATTTATGTTTGCTGTACTCGCAGCAAGTGCTTCCTACATTGCTGTTCCTGCAGCTATGAAATTAGCTATACCAAAAGCCGATGCTGGATTATATGTTCCAATGGCATTAGCTATTACCTTTCCTCTAAACATTACAATTGGAATGCCTCTGTATCTTGAACTTTGTTTAAGTCTGTAATAAAAACTTATTTATTTTCGGATTTATCTTCTTTTGGCACAAAATATACTTTAGAATAATCTCTAAATTCCATTGCATTTATTGGTAGATTCCTTACATGTTTTTGAACCAAACGATCGTTTTCATTATAATAGATATTTAATAATGCACCTTCGTTTATAAGTATCTGATCGCATTCTTTAAATAACTGATAGCGTTTTGTTTTATCCTTTTCATTTAATGCAGCCTCATATTTTTTATCAAACTCTTCATTTTTAAATCGGGAAGAGTTGATGTATGATTTCTCATTTTCTGCGGGAACATTTTTTCCATAAAATAAGTCGAGAAAAGAAGATGGATCTGGATAATCTGCTGCCCATGAACCCCTTGTAAAGTATGCTTTACCTGTACTACGTTGCTCAATTTGTTCAGGGAAAGGAATTACATTAATTGAGATTTTAACCCCTATATTTTCTTGTAGCATTTTTTGAATTACTTCGGCAATTTGCTGATTCCGTTCTCCACCCCCACTATTTATGGTTAAGACAATTTCAGGAAACCCTTTTCCATTTGGATATCCGGCTATCTTCATGTATTCTTTAGCCTTATCTACGTCAAATTCATTTCCTTTTAACGATTCAAAATCCAATCCGTTTTTCTTAAATATTTCTAATGGAGGAATGACTCCATATTTACCAACAACTCCTTGACCTTGCAATGTATAATCAACAATTTTATTTTTATCAATTGCATGGTTAAAAGCTAATCTTACCTCTTTTTTATTGAATACAGGATGGGTACATAACATAGAATAAAAATCCAGTGCCAATGCTGGAGATGATTGCACCTCAAAATCATGCACTTTTGCTTGTGCATTTTGATAGTTTCCCATCAAATCTTTGTACATTTCTATCGGAATTCTGAATACCATATCGAGGTTTCCTTTTTTAAATTCTATCATTTCCGATTTTTTTTCTTTAATAAATGAGCACTTGATAGCATCAAGATA
>CAZTCG010000002.1:0-18851 GCA_964612005.1 uncultured Flavobacteriaceae bacterium
CCGACTGATATTGGTCTTGTGAAAGTGAATGAGCTGAAGTTTCGAGCTCCCATCCCAAAATCATCAGTTTATATTTTTCCATGTTAATATATTTTTAAATTGCCTAAAATTGTACTAGTTTTTAAAAATAAAGATATTCTACCAATTAACAAATGATTTATGAATGTATAGGCCAAATTAATTGCAGAATTTAACCGGCTACATAGATTACTTCCTACAGAGGGTATTAATAAAAAATAGGTGGATAAATAGGTGGATAATTTCCACTTTTGAAATCTGATTTTATCGTTTTTTATCAGCAAAAAAAAATTTAAATTGGCTTAAAACCATTGATAACAGTAGTGTTTAACGCTTTGAAACATACTGATAATCAATGTGTTACAAATTACCGTACGAGCTACCATAGTTAGCATTTAAACCCTTGTAAATCATGCATTTACAAGGTTTTTTTTGCTTAACAGGTGAATTATCAAAATATTATGTTTTTAATTTTTTTAACGTTATAACATTATATGTTATAACGTATATTTGTACCTATGAAATCAAAATCAATTTTTGCAGCTGTGCTGCTAGCGGGCCTTACACAGGCACAAGTAAAATGGAATGTTGACGCTTCACATTCTAAACTAGGGTTTTCAGTAACGCACTTAATGGTGAGTGAAACTGAAGGAAAATTTAAAATATATCAAGGATCTGTTGAGTCAAAATCAGAAAACGATTTTACTGATAGTAAAATTGAATTTTCAGCAGATGTAGCATCTATAAATACTGAAGACGAAAACAGAGATGGACATTTAAAGAGCGCAGATTTTTTTGACGCAACTAAATATCCTAAAATAACGTTTAAATCTACCGGCATGAAGTTAAAACCAAAGTCAAAAACAGCTTACACATTAACAGGCGATTTGACTATGCATGGCGTAACAAAAAAAATAACACTATTAGCTACCGCTGCCACAAAACCTGTTAAAGACCCCTATGGTAATATAAAATATGGTTTTAAGGTAAACGGACAAATAAACAGAAAAGATTTTGGATTAACATGGAATATGGCCATTGAATCTGGAGGACTTGTTGTAAGTGAAGAAGTAAAACTAGATCTAAATATAGAGTTAATTAAAGGCAAATAAAGAAACCTAAGCTATAGTGTAATTCTACACTATAGCTTTTTTTTGAAATGAAAATAGAAGACGAAATACAACAAAAATCATTTAAAAACCCGCAGCAAAAATTAGCTATTAATTTACTATTTACAGTAAACTGGCTTAACTTAAAAATCAGTTCTTATTTAAAATCGCATAATTTAACCCATCAGCAATATAATATATTACGTATACTTCGTGGTCAAAAGCCAAAAGCCTGTTCATTGAAATTTATTAAAGCTCGTATGCTTGATAAAATGAGCGACACCTCTCGTGTTTTGGATAATTTAGTAAAAAAGAAATTAGCACATCGTGAAATCTGTCCAGGTGATCGAAGACAAATCAACATTCAAATAACAGAAAAAGGGATTCAAGTTTTAAAACAACTTGATATAATTGATGATGTTATAAAAGATGTTTTTGCATCTGTATCCGATACTAACATTGAGCAATTAAATAATCTTTTAGATCAAATACGAAGGTCGTAAAAACCAAAAACCGCTTAAAAAAGCGGTTTTTTCATGTTTTGAGGTCCCGAGCGGATTCGAATTACTCAATCAGAATTTTAAAAATTATTTTAATACAATAAACAGTTATTACACATTTAAAAATGTCAATTTTTATATAAAAATGTAATTTAAAAATCACTATTAATAGTTATGTTGCAGAAATATTTATTGAATTTACATAACCGTTAGTTTATAAATAAAATAGTAATTTTGTAAAATAAAATTCTAAAAATTTTACCAGTATATTAATCATGAATTTGATTAAATTAATTTTAATAATACTAATCTGTTTAAATAAAACAATAAAAAGTCAAGTATTTTATACATATAAAATTATTGATGGAAAATATAAGAATTTTTTATTTATTAAAGAAGGTAGTCAATGGTATAACAAATCTTTTAAATTATATTTTGAAGAAATCAAAACCTCTGATCCAAATGAAATAATTATACGTAATTCTGAAGAGCATTTACTTTTTAAATTTACCAAAGGGGCTTTATATTATAATAGTGATACAGATGACTATTTAAATGCCGAATTTATTTATAGCGGATCTGGTGATTTTGGAACAACGTTTCCTGAAAATATAAGCGTAAGTAAAAAGGAGATACGTTACGGTGAATCTATTGAACTTATACCCGATTCACTTTCATTTTTAGAACCTGATGACAAATGGATTTGGACAACAGAAAATTGTGCTAATTTGCCTTGTAAAATAATACAAAATGATTTGGTTTTAAAAATAAAACCACAACAAACTACCACCTATATTTTTAGTTCGGAAAAATATTTTAAAAAAAATATTTTTATCCCCGTTAAAATAATAGTAGATACACTTACAATTAGTCCAAAAGAAATAATTATTCCTGACAAAATTTGTCATGGTGAAAAAATTACATTAAAAATAATAGACGGAAGTTTAGGTAAAAACTGTCAATGGGCATGGTACGATAATCAAAAAATGCAGCATCCTTTAATTGTTGGCACGTCAAGCATCAACATATTAGCAAATGAAAACAAAACATATTATGTAACAGCAATTAAAAATGGAAAAATTGAATCCAAAATAATATCTAAAGCTATTAATATACAAACAAAATCAACAGTAACTAAATTAAAATCAATGCCTGATTTATGCGTGAAATATGGCTTGTTGATAGATTTAAGTAACCAAAAGTTAGGAAATGGTTCCGAATGGCATTTAACTGTTGACAATCCGATTGATCCAGTATATAAAAAAACTACTACTTCGGATAATTTTAAATTAAATAGTAATGATTTATTAGAATTTACTAAAGGAAAACAAAAAATTATTTTGAACTTGCAGTCAAAAGGTGATTGTTTTCAATCAGAAATTATTTCGACAACAATTAATTTATTAGATGCTGGATTTTATTTAAATAAATTGAACTTAATTGCCAATTATGATTTACAATCCTCAAAATTAACACTTACGCCAAAAATCGACGATGAATTTTTATCGCACTACACAAATAAAGGAGTAAAACTTACATATCAATGGTTTAAAAAAAATAAAATAAAAAATAAAATAATTAAAGAATCAACAGGTGTTTTAGAAATTAAAGTAAAAAAAACAACAACCTTTGTACTAAAAGTTTATAGTAGCTGTGGCGTTTTTGAAACAAATTATACATTTTATAAATAACCTTTACAACAATTTGAATTTTCACAAAAACCTTATTCTTTAACTTTAATAAAATACATGTATATTAATTTATAGTATAAAAATTACACAACCATTTATTGATTATAATAACTAATTAAAATCGATAAAATTAATGGTAAAGTATTTAATGATGAAATACAAATATATGTATAATTTTTGGGTATTCTAAATAATTAAATCAATTTATTATTTAAAAATAATTCAATTTTAAATGTTATTTTTATTTTTTAAATTTTATACTGTGCAACTTTAATTATTAATTATATATGAAAAATATCCTACAAGGTATTGGTATTGTATTTACTCTTATAACATCTTTTTTAGGTCTATTATATTACTTAAAAGGAGATGTTTTAGTAAGCGGATTAGTTAGTTCAGTTATAGTTGTAATTCTGTATTTTTTAATTCAGCAATTTTTAAAAAACAAATCTGAAATCCGAAAAAACAGATTTTCAGTGTTATCTGTAATATTATGGACCATATACGTAGTGCTGAGTATTCCCATTTCATTTTTTTTAATCCATAGTTTAAATGTAGAAATTAATGCTAAAAATGAAATTAAAAAAATTGCTGAATCAAAAATTAAATCTCTTAGTGAAATAAACACTTATTACGAAACAAAAACAAATGAATACCTAAGCAGATTAAAAGTAGATTTAAATACATATTTAATATTGTATACCACTACCCCACTCAACAGTATTCAAAAAAATGATGCTGAAAAGCATTTAAAAAATTCGCCATTCAATATTTCAGAAAAAACATTAAAAACTATTACCAGTATAAATTATATTAATCAAGCCAATAATTTAATTACCGCAAAAGAACTTTTATTTTTTGGTGTATTAGATACGCTAAAAATTGAAAATAAAAATTTTATTGCAAAGTACAATTCAACATTTATTAATTGGTCAAGATTAAAATTAAATTTTGCATTTTACGAATTGGATAATATTCGATTTAAAAATTTAAATGCACTTAAAACTGCTTATGAAAAAAATACAAATACTAAAAACGATTTTACATATAATTTTTCAAAGGAGCAAGGACTAATGGATAATCCACTTGAGTTATGGAAAAAGCACTCACCCTATTATCTAATTATCGTGGTGCTTTTATTTAATTTATTGTTATTACTGCCTTATTTTTTAGAGCCCGTAAGTGGAGTTTACATGAAGAAAACAGATCTAAAAAACAATATGAAAGGTGGAATTGAAATTTAATTATATATTTTTTTATGGATAAAATTATAAAACAACAAATATTAATGGCCATCCACTCGATGCCTGTTCAGGATTTAATTGCTTTTATTGATGCCAAAGATATTACCCTATCTGAAATGATGGAGGCCGGATTAAAAGGCAATATACTGCAGCAATTACAACAACATATTAAAAATGCAGAACAACTTGCTGAAATTAACGAAAAAGCAAAGCATGAAAATGCACTCAAAGAAGCGAAATTAAAAGAAATTTTTGAAAAAATTGAAAAAGGCGAGCTGGGCGTACTACAAATCAAGAATCTAATCTTAGAAGAAACCATATCAGCAGATCAATTACTAAAATATACGCTTTTAACACCTGAACTAATTAATAAAATTAAAAGCTATAATAAGCTGCCTACAGATTTTCATTCATGGGGCGATTTACCCCCACTTCAGCTAAACAGAACTGATCTATATTTTTTTGGACAGCCAGGCTCTGGAAAATCGTGCATTTTAGCAAGTATTTTTAATTTTTGCGATAAACATGGCATGATTATTAATAATACTTCTAACCATGAAGGCACAAAATACATGAATCAATTAAAAGACGAAATAGCACACGGTATATTACCAGACTCGACAGCAGCAGAAGGCGTTAATTACATACCTATTGAATTAAGAAATTTACATAATAAAAATTTAAAGCACCCCTTAAATTTTATTGAAATGAGCGGTGAATTATTTAATAATGCCTACCAGGGAGGTATTAAAGCCGATAATTTGGCTGCAAAAAATTATTTAACTAATGATAACCGAAAACTGATTTTTTTTGTACTAGACTATGATATGCATCAAAAAAGTTTTTATGGTGAAAACGGAACATCGCAGTCTAGTAAAATGCAAACCATTTTAGCTTTGTTAGAATCCATAGACATCCTAAAAAAAACAGATGGTATTTACATTATTATTAGTAAAACCGATTTATTTCCTAAAAATGTTAATAAAGAAGAATATGCCTTTGAGTTCATGAACAACCATTATAAAAATTTTATGGAAAATTGCAAAGAGCTTAGAGAAAAATATCGAGATCAATTCAAAGTTATTATTTATCCGTATTCCATAGGTGAAGTGAAATACCAAAATTTACTTACAACTTTTGATGAAACGTCACCAACTTATATTTGTAATGCGATTATGAGCCATGCGTTTGCTTCAAAAAAATCTTGGTTAGGAAACCTTTTTAATTAATATTTTATGCTAAATACTAAGCAATTCGGTTTTGTTATTTGGGGCGTTCGTAATGGTTTCAGCAAAGATCTTTTAAGTAGTGATAAAGTTGTAGAAGTAAATGCTGCTTTTAATGACAGTATGAGGCAAATTTGCAACGATGTGATAAATTACTTTTACTCTATTGAAAAGACAACAAACTATACCTTATTAACCATTTATAATCCCAATACACTAGATCATGTACACCGAAAAGCATACATAGCTATAACACTTTTTGCTAAAAATGGTACTATTTTTAAAGGCAATATCATATCGCAATTAGACTCTCTTATGAATTATACTATTCAAAAGCAGGGAAATGCAATAGTAAATATGTTCACCGAGAAAATGTTTGAAGAACAAATACAAAACATCAGTGTTCAAAAAGTAATAGCTAAAAATGCCCATAGTAATAAGCAAGGATATATTAGCTACAATTCTATTAACGAAATTGAAAAATATTTTGAAAATCCAAGCATTGATGGCTATAAAAAAGTTTACTTTTATCAGAAATCCATACAACTCACATTACCTCTCGAATTTGAACACATAACAGTGTTTAAAAAAAATATTGAGGTAGGTATAGTTAATTATCATCCTAATAAATTTGTTTTATTTTTAAATGGAAAACAATTAGATATTAAAAATATAAATCAGGCATCCATTGAAGCTTTTGAAGGCGATACATTAGCGGTTACAGAGATAATTACCGGAAATCAAAAACATATCTTAGTTTCAAAACAAACCATTGATTTAAACAATTATTTTTTATCCCAACCTGTTTCTGCTTACACCTATACATCTAAAAAAAAGAATACTAAAAAAATAATCTTACTTATTTCGATTGCTTTAATTGTAATCGTGGGAGGTGTTTTTATATATAGCACTATATATAATGGTACTCAAAATGAAACATTTAATAATCATTCAAATCAAAATGCTCAATTAAATAAGCAAACTGAAAAGGGATCAAAAAAATTAACATCAAATGAAATTGAAAACGATTCAATTAACATTAAGAATACAATATTAAATACTGAAAACGAAAAAAGTGATGACAAAAAAATAAATAATATTATACCTCAAACACAAAAAGATGCATCTTTATCAAACAAAACAGAAATAAAAACGCCTAAAAATACAAACAATACTGAATGTAAAAATTTAGAACAACGTATAAAAAATATTGATGAAAGATTGAAAAAAAATAAAAATAATCAGGAATTATTGGATGAAAAAAATAAATTAAAAAAAGAACAAAAAAAATTAAATTGTAAATGAAGAAATTATTAACCATTTTAGTATTGATTTTTATCTCTGCTGGAATAATTTTTTTAGTTGACTTTCTTTCAAATGGCACAGAAGAATCTGTGCTTAATATCTCTAAAGGTGATCCTGTAAAAGAGTTTGAGAAAGAAATCGAAAAAATTGCTCAGTCTGAATGGAACAAAGTTTTGTATACACAAGTCCTTGATAAATTACAAACATATAGGGATCAAAAAATTATCACTACAACAGATGCAATAAAAGTAGAAGGATTTTTACAAGTTAGTTACGCCAAATCCTTGCTTAATTCATTTAAAACATGGCAACAAAGTAATGGCCTAAAGCCATTAAATAATTTAGATATAGAGATAAAAAACGTCTCTGCTAATTCAGAAGGCAAGGCGATTTTACAAAAAGCAAATGAAACTATTCAAAACTATATTACTGCTATTCAATTTCCTGCTACCGTAAATAACTTAGTAAGTTTAGAATTAAATGAAGCGCAATGTGAGCTATTAAATAATAGAATTTTAAACGTATGCAACGCGGAGGGCATATCCCATTTCCCTTCTGTAATTTCAATAAAAGAAACACAATCAGCTAGGATATTAGCATTTAAAATTTTTGCACAGGACTTTATAAATATTAAAAAACTATATGAGAGTAATCATGTTAATTTCTTATCTGACTTCTTAGAATACTGCCCTGATAGAAATACAGAAATCAGCCAATACAGCTATTATTTCAATTTGTTTAAAAGCTTAAATATTTGTCCAGATGAATACTAAATCTTATTTATTAATATTAATTCTAATATTATTTATTGCGCCAACATTTGCTCAAAAAAAGCCCAAAAAGGATACTTTAACTTTGAATGATATGTATATAAAATTAGTAGAAATTGAAAATTCAATCCATAACTTATCAAATGCTGATGTTAAGGCTGATAAATCAAAGAAAAATGATAATGAAAATAAATTAAAAGATCAAGAGAAAAAAATAAAAGTATTAACTGATTCAGTTAGTGATTTAAATGGAAAAATAAAGAAACTCAAAGAAGATATTTCGGTTGAAAAAAAATATAATACTGAGCTTAAATCCGAAAAAAACAATGCAATAAATCAAGAAAAAATAAATTTACAAGACGAAATAAAAACACTTTTGTCACAAGAATACACTTTCCCCTTAGACCTATTGAATATAATTGAAACAAGAGTTAAGAAACTAACATCAACAAAACCAGATAACTACGAAAAATTTGCTATATTTAAAGATGCTTATACAAAAATAAATGAGGCTTATAAATTATTAGAAGCACCCTTTGACTGTATTAATAAAAACAAGTCTTTAAACGAACTTAATAACCTCAAATTAGATGAAAAATTATTTTTAGGTTTAAATAAAAATAAAGATTTAATTATATCACTATTAGATTCATATAATTCTACCACCAAAGAAATTGCAAAAATAATAATTGATTATAGTAGCTTAAATGAGGAAAAAAGGAGAGAAAAATTAAACGGTAAAGATTATATTGTTTCAGATTATCCTTTTTTAAAACTTCAATTAAAAAAAGCATTAGAAGATAAAAATTTCAGGATTGCAACTACAGATTGTAAATAATACAATTTATGATAAAAGACTCCATCTCATTAATAGCAAATACAGGTCTTCAGTTTTATACTTTTGAAACGTATTTAGATGCCAGCATACAAAAAAATAATAAATTTAGATTTATTGAGCGTTTTGACTCAATCCGAAAAAGATTTTGGCTTGATGAAGTGATAAGTTTACCAGGAGATGACATATGGGTGCGTAAAAGTCAGCTCGAAACATTAGGATATATTTCTAAAAGTGGAAAAATAGCAAGTGATATAGATTTAAATCACTTGGAATTACTTTCCGATACTGATTTTTATGAAGCCGGTAATATCAATCAAGTTGTAAAGTATTTCGAAAAAAAATGGATACCTGTTCCTTTTTTTAAAAAAAATAATATTGATAACGACTATTTTGGGCCAACAGATTGGGCACGCATTTATTTTGAAAAAATAGGTGAAGAAAAAATCAAAGTGGTTCTTTTGATAGATACAACTAGTACAAACGATACAAACAACACGGTCTCTCCATTTGTAAATGAAAATCCGAATGAAAATATATATGCTATTTGCAGTAACGACAACATAACTCTGTCTTATTTAGATAGTATAACTAACTGTCAATGGGTAGAAGATTATATTTCAAAATTGTTTTATTCAGGAAAAACTGAAATAGAAACACCCTTTTTAAAACACATTGCCAACTATATCTTTTTTATCAGAATGTTACGCACATTCGAAAATCTTCCTCAAATACATTTGTTGTCAGATAAAACCGGACTGATAGATGTAGATTTAGTAATAGATGTCGGAAATTCAAATACCTGTGCTTTACTTTTTGAAAATTCTATTGATCAAAATTTTAATTTTAATTCAGTTAAAAAATTGGAAATTCAGGATTTTGAAAATCCCTTTTTGTCTTATGCAAAATCATTTTCAACACGCATTGTTTTTAAAGAAGCAAACTTTGGATCTTTTAACACCGAACTTAATTTAAATAATAAATTTCAGTGGCCTAGTCCGGTTCGTATCGGTTACGAAGCAGAAAGAACAATTAAAGATGCTAATGTAGAATTAAAGTTAAACAGAGAAGTTAAAACTTACAATTCAAGTCCAAAAAGATATTTATGGGATTTAAAACCATCATCATCTGAGTGGGAATATCATTTAAACGATGTAAATACACCTCCGGTTAGAGTATACAAAAAAGGAGTATCCGAACAGCTCAACTCGGATGGTAGTTTATGTTTAGATAGTTTTTTTGGTTCTAGTTCATTATTTTCTCGACAGTCATTAATGATGTTTGTTTACATCGAAATATTTTGTCAGGCACTGCGTCAAATAAATTCAATTGAATTTAGAAGTTTACACGGAAATCCATCTAAAAAAAGAAAATTAAAACGAATTGTGATTTCTTGCCCTACGGCAATGATTAAAAATGAACAAGTAGCCCTAAGAGAATGTGCCAACCATGCAATGACCATTATTAACCAATATAATTTTATAGTTAGCGGTTTAGAGCCAACAAATAATATTTACGAAAATGAAGTTGAAATTGTACCCTCAGTAAAAGATTTAAAATTAAATTTAGAAAATTTAGAAAAAAGAAAAGACTGGATTTACGATGAGGCTACCAGTGCACAAATGGTTTATTTATATGGTATGATCAAATATAAATTTGATGGTAACCCTAATTTATTCTTCAATTTATTTGGTAAGCATCCTGAAAAAACAAATTCAAGTACAAAAAAATCAATAACCATTGGCTCACTTGATATTGGTGGCGGAACTTCAGATTTAATGATTTGTAAATATGATTATAAATACGATGAAATTACCGAGTTATATCCAGAACCATTATTTTGGGAAAGTTTTAATTTAGCAGGTGATGATTTGCTAAAAGATATCATACAGCAAATTATAATCGAGGGACAAAATAATAATGAGGCTGACATTGGATGTCAAGGTGTAATAGAAAATTATGCACGCAAAAAAGGGATAAGCGAGGTAACAAAAAAATTAACTGGATTTTTCGGAAAAGATAGTAACAATATCGGTTATAAAGGTAAATTAATGCGGGTTAATTTCATAAATCAAATTGCCATACCTATTGCTTTGAGATATATGAAAAATGCCAACTTAAAGCAAGAAATGGATTTAACATTTAATGATTTATTTAAGGATAAAACGCCTAATCCAGAATTGCTTAATTACTTTGAAAAACACTTTGGATTTAGATTTGAAGAAATCACCTGGAAGTTATCATCCTCAAAAGTAAACGAAATTATTACCTCTGTTTTTTCAAAACTTATCAAGCAGATTTCCAATATAATGAATAAATATTCTTGCGATATCGTTTTGTTAAGCGGACGACCTTGTTCATTTGAAGCTTTAGAAAATTTACTTTTAAAGTACCACCCTATTCCACCCAACAGATTAATTAACATGAATAAATACTGGATTGGAAGATGGTATCCTTTTTCGGATAATAATGGCTTTGTGGAGGATCCTAAAACGGTAGTAACAGTTGGAAGTCTGATTTCGTTAATGGCCGGAACATTATTTAAATTAGATAAATTTAGAATAAATAATTCATACTTAAAAACCAAATTAATTTCTACTGCTGATTATTTCGGTCAAATAAAAGAAGGAATAATTAACGAAGTTTTAATTTCACCTGAAAAAAACGAAAGTACTTTTACCGTACACTCTATTCCGTTTCAAATTGGATTTAAAAATTTAAACTCTAAAAATTACCCTGCAAGAAATATTTATGCTCTTGAATTTAACGATGAACGAATTGCTGAATTGGCAAATAAGAATGGCAACATAGACGATTTTAAATTAGCTGATTCCATAGAGACTATAAAACATAAATTAAGAACTAAAATGCCTTTTAAAGTAAATTTAACAAGAGACATAGAAAAAGATAAAGAAGAACTTAAAATTCAGGAAGTTTTAGATTATGAACAAAACGAAATATCCAAATCATATTTCAATTTAGTAATTCAAACGTTGCCGGAACAATCCGGTTATTGGTTAGATTCTGGAGAATTTACTCTTAATATTAGAAATTAAAATTTAAAAAATGTATAATGTTGAAATAGATAAATTAAATCTTTTAAAAGATCAATCCAAAAATCTTTATAACTCAATTGATGAAGCAGACAATTGGGTTTCAAAAAATTTAAAATTTGAAGAAAAAGACAAGGTATCCTATAGTATAAAACATTCTAGAAGACTGGTTAGAAAAATACATAAATCAATTCAGTCTAAACCTGTATTTGCCTTATTTGGAGCAAGCCAAGTTGGTAAATCATACTTAATTAAAAATTTATTAAGTATTGAAGGTGCACCATTAGAAATTAAATTAGGTGATAACTCTTATGATTTTTTAAAAGAAATAAATCCTCCAGGTGTGGGCGCAGAAAGTACAGGTGTAGTAACTCGTTTTTCAATAGACCACCCTTTAAATAACCATAATTTTCCAATTAAAATAAAATTATTAGACGTAAAAGATATAATACTTATTTTATGTGACAGCTTTTTTACTGATATAAAAAAATTAGGTGATAATGTTATTATTTCTGAAACCATAAAGGATTATATTGAAAATTTAGATGCAAAATTTAAGGCGCATGCCATTTGTCAGAATACGTTAATTGAAGATGATATATTAGATATTCAAGATTATTTTACCAGAAACTTTTACAGGTATAGTCATATTGTAGATTCAATTAACAATAGTAATTATTGGTTAAAACTTGGAACGATAATTTCTAAAATTCCTAGTAAAGAATGGGTAAATGCCTTTTCCATTTTGTGGAACAAAAACGAACATATAAGCTTGTTGTTTCAAAAATTAGTTAACGAATTAAGCCTAATAAATTTTGCTTCGATTGTATATGCACCCCAAGAATGCGTTTTAAGGGGACAAGGGGAAATTCTTGATGTTCAGCGTTTAAAAGAAATGAACTCAAATCAAAAACGCATAACTATAGTAAACAGTATTGAAGAGCAATTTGAATTAAACTTATGTTACTTAAGTGCATTAAGTGCAGAATTAACTTTGAGTGTGTCTAAAAAGGTTGCAGAATGTAAGAAATTCTTAAATAATACCGATTTATTAGATTTTCCAGGAGCAAGAAGCAGGCTCGGATTAAGCCTAGACACTATTTCAAATGAAAGCATACCTGATATGTATTTAAGGGGTAAAATAGCCTACTTATTTAATAAATATTCTAGTGATTATGAAATTAATAACCTAATATTTTGCCAAAATGACAAACAGTTAGATGTCAATGAAATTCCTTTTTTATTAAATGATTGGATACATAATAACATTGGCAAAAACGCAGAAGCAAGAGAGCAAAGCATAAATGAATTGCCTGTTTCTCCATTATTTGTTGTATTTACATTTTTTAATAATCAGCTGAAGTTTGATACCACAAATGATGATAAAGATGACATAAGCTACAAGTGGAATACAAGATTTAATAGGTTTTTTGAGCAAGAGGTAGTTACATCCAACCACAATTGGCATACCCATTGGACTTTAAAAAATCCGATTTTTAAAAACTTCTACTTACTTCGCGATTATAAATATTCAAATGATACCTTTTACGGTTTTGAAGATAAAAATCATGAAATCGATATAAATCCCGAAAGGGTAAATTTTATGGAAAAGTTAAAGCTTTCATTTTTATCTCATCCATTTGTTTCTAAACATTTTGAAAATCCATTTGAATCTTGGAGTAATGCTGCGGCACCAAACATGGACGGTAGTTCATTAATAATTAAAAATCTTAATCCAGCAGCTAATAATTATATTAAAACGTATAATTATGTAACTCAACTAAATGATATTTTACAAAAATTAAAAATCATCTTAAGTAAATATTTACATTCTGACAATTTATTTGAAAAAAGATTATCCTCTATAAAAAAAGGAAATGAATTGCAGATTGAACTTAATAGAGTTTTTGGAAGAAATCCATTATTATTTGGTGAATTTTTAAAACTTATGCTTCTTTCTGAAAGTGATGTTTATAATTATTTTCATGAAAATTTGCTTTCCTCAAGACAGGTAGAAAGTTTTGATGAATATACTTTATTTCGATCGCAATTCCCTCAATTGAAAGCTGAAAATTCAAAAGATCAAAATCTTGAAATTTTGCAAAAAACCTTATTTTATAACAATATTGAAGAGGTGGAATTGTTTTTAAGCCAGCAAAATATTGATTTAGAAAAAGTATTTGCTAATAATTTAAAAACAAGTGCAACAGCATTAGTAGATGGTTTAATTAGACAATGGCAATCCAAACTCAATATAGATAATTTTGAAAATTTGATTACCTACGGACTTTCAAAAAACGCCTTTAATGAAATAATTAATGTGGTTAATGCTTCTTTTGAAAATTTAAACATTAAAGATGTTTTAGTGAATTTAGTAGAGAAAAAAACCTCAAGAATTCAAATCAGCAGAAATGATGAAGAGTTTTTAGCTGGTGTGTGCACTAATTTTTTAAATGAATTTGTTACAAGTTTTGGAATTAATTTTATGGGGAACGAGCGCATAGATGAATTACGATTGGTATGTGATGAATTAAATTTTGATTTTTATGAAATAATTTCTACTAAACCCTTACCCAACAAAAATGAATTAATTCCTTTTTTTGATAATCAGGAAATAAGTGCTTCTGCAGGCAATGATCTCGTTTTAAATCCGATGATAGAAAATTATAATAAATACATAACAAAACTAAAACTATCTTTATTATCAAACTGTGGTTTTGTTACATATGATGTACAGGCAAATAATGCACTTTCAGGCATTTTAAATAATGTAAACGCTTTACGTTTTGAAATAAAATAACATTGAAAATGATTATCGTTTACTCTATATCTACCAGTGCATTTGAGCCAATATCAATTGGGACAAACTACTTATATAGCCAGTATGATAAAATCCAAAGTTTTTTGCTTAAAAATTATGGACAAAAATACAAAAACCTGTTAGCCAAACCGGTTCTCTCTGGTACAGAAGTGAATTGGTATGGTAATTTTAAGGTACAACTTTCCCGACTTAGCGACTTATCAGAAGAGGTACAGGAAAAAATTAAAATTGCCTACTGGGAAGCAAAGCGAGATATTTCTGAGGATATACAAGGTCTGGAACTGGCAAGGGAGGCTGAAAAAAGAAGTTGGGCGCTGTTGCTTAAAGAAGTTTTTAATGATGAAAACAATGTTATAATTAGTGATGGCGACAACTGGTGTTTGCTTTGGGGATGGCAGTTTCGAAACAAACACGAGAATTATTTACATCCTTCCTTTTTGCCTGCTGTAAATCCTTCAGTAGATTTAGCAGTCAATCAGCATAAACCTGCTGAGTCAGATAATATTGATCCTGTAGTGGCTGCAGCAACTGAAGCCGAGGCAAATTCTACTATTGATATTCCCATACAGGAAAATGTAGAGGATAACATCAAAAATACGGAGACACAAGACCTATTACCCCCTACAAAAAAGATTAAACCGTCATTTTGGTACCGCATTAAAAGGTTTTTAAGAAGGCTCATTTATAGAATTTGGGGTTTGATTTTCTTGATTATGTTGTTGCTTTCACTATTTTGTCTGTTTAAATATTGTTCTAACAAACGCGTGCAAACATCATGCAATGAAATGAATGAATTAAACCACCGGCTAATAGATGTTGATAAAAAAGTTAAAGACCGATGTGAGCAAAACAACAAATGAGTGAGGTTCGGGAACAAATTGTTAAAACCAATAGGAAGGAAAAATTTTGGTTTCACCATATCAGGGGCATCAATTATTTCTGCTACAGGTATTGGTGGTTGGTGCTGTTAGGTTTTTTAATCTATCTCTTTTTTTGGTACCGTTTATGTTACAGTAAGCCTAATTTTGTTTGCAATGGTGGCCAAACATTCAATGAACAATTACAGGTTATTAGCAATCACCTTGATAGTTGTTGTGCATGCAAGCAGGCACAGCAAAAACCTCCACTTTATATTCCAAGACCCAATTGCAGAGTTCATTTTTCTGGAGCAATTATGGGAGGCAAATATGATAAAACAGGTATTAGTGAAATATATCAAGTTGATCAATTAAGTGAATATGTTGGAGAGGGAGAATATCCTGATAACACCATAGCATTTCCTAAAGCAGTAGCTACTACTTTCGATGGTATTGCTATTGATAAGGGAACCCGATTAATTATTTATAGTGGTAAAAAATTTACTGGTAGAGTTCTTTTGGACGTAATTGGTCCAAAAATAATCAATAATAAATTATGGCGTAATGATCCTAGATACGGTCACTGTAATTCTGATACGTACCCATCTGAATTACAAAGAACATATCCTCAATCTGTAAGAGAGTGGAGTAAAAGTGATATGCATAACTGGAGTTTTGGTTCTTGTAAAATAATTTGCAACTAACCCATGACGACCAAGATTAATAGATATCGAACCGAAGTCAAACGTTCATGGTGGTACACAACACTACGCAGTATCAGTATGTTTTGTTTTAGTTACTGGTGGCTAGTTTGGCTTATGTTTCTCACATTTCTTGTGTTGTGGTATTTTTACTGTTTCAGGCTACCTTGCGTTAATTGTAGTAGCTATCAGCAAATCAATAGCGGCATTGCACTTATCGAATCACATCTTGATAGCTGCTGCACTTGCAGAACTGCCATAAATCAGCAAGTTCCACCCAATTCTAAACCCTGCGACTACGATGAGACCATGTCGGGAGGACAAGGATATAAAGAGGTAACACACCAATTAGGCTCGCAGCCGGGAACTGTTCATATTGCATATGATATGCTTAATTTACCGGATGAGATGGATGTGTATTATAATGATCAGCTAGTGGGCTCCACCAGCGGATTGGTTTCGGGAACCGGGAATATTAGTTTTTACTATCCTGCCGATCCCAATAAACCCAGTTATTGTAAAATTATATTAAAGGCGCCCAAAAGTGGTACCGAATGGAATTATCACATTGGTTGTCCGAGGTAGTTAAAAAGTATGAATTTAACAGACAGTATACCATTAACCCACTTCAGACCCGTTCTATTCAAAGATGAACCATTGTGGAAAAATTATGAGCGCATCAATGGATTTTGCAACCAATTTTTAGGTGACAGGTTTCAACATATACTAGCAAAACCAGTAAGTGCAGGCAATAAAATTAACTGGTATACATCACAGCAGGGCGTATTCAAAACCCTTGATTCATTTACCGTAGCTGAAAAACAGCAGTATTTATTACGCTACCATTCCCTACTAAATGATTTAAATGAAAAAATAAATGCGTTGCGACAATTGGCGAAGCCCGATAGTATGGTTTGGGCAGATATGCTGGCGCTAGTTTTTAATGCGCAAAACAATATCATATATACCAATGGAGAAAATCTATTGTTATTTTGGGGGTTTGAGTTTAACAACAAAGACGAAAATTATATTGATCCTCTTATACTTAAAAATTATGTGCATCCTAAATTACCGGAAAAACTTGCTGATGTTGAGCATAATCCTCAACCTTTAGATCAGATTGATGCGTATCCGCAGTCATCCGTTTTAGAGGATAAATCAGTAGATTCTGTTGTTGCCATAAGCAAAAGGATTATCGTAAGAAGTAATAAAAAACAGCACTATAAAGACTCTTTTCTGAGAAATTTTTGGTGGGTTTTAATATTGATTCCCATGTTGATTTATTTTTTGTACAGCCATATTTGCCCTGAATCACTAAATTCAAGCGATTTGAGTAAGCAAAACGCATTACGGAGTATACTACCTTCAAATCCCCTATTGAGACTCCCTTTAGATTCAAACAAAATAATAAAATCTGATAGTGGTTTTTCGCGCATTGTTTCCGATTTATTAAATATTGCTTTGAAAGATCGTTCTCGTAAATTGTCTGATTTTGCAATTGATTTAAAAAAAGAATTTACAGATAGTTCTTATAAAATTGTGTTTTTTGATACCACTATTTCGCGTTTACAATTTCAGTTTCCCGACTCAGACAGAAATCAATTGAAAGAAAAAATCAAAAAAAAATTTAAAAATTATGATTTATTAATTTGGGATGAAAGCGTATTTAACACCAGCGTTATATTTAATGACCCCGTCTTTGATTATCCCGATCGTACCTGGTATTTAAATGCTATTGGAGCCCCAGATGCATGGGAAACAACAACAGGTGATTCTAACATTGTATTGGCCATAATTGACGATGGTTTTGACATTAACAATCCAGATTTAAAAAATCGGATTGTTAAGCCCTTTAATGTAAAAACCCGCAGCAACAATATTAATGCTAGTAATAAAAGATTTCACGGCACACATGTAGCCGGAATTGCCATTGGCAAATCAAATAATAACTTTGGTGTATCTGGTGTTGCGCCCAATTGCTCATTTATGCCCATTCAGATTTCTGATAATGATCAAATTTTTACATTCTCTGATGTTATAGATGGATTGCTTTATGCAATACGAAATGGTGCTGATGTTATTAATCTCTCACTTGGAAAATATTTTCCTGATGAAATAAAATATTTATCCCCTCAAAAACAAAAAGAACTCGTATTAGATACCGGTAAAGATGAAGCTGAATTTTGGGAAGAAATATTTAATTATGCTGAAAAAGAGAATACTACAGTTGTAATTGCCGCAGGTAATCAACACATTTTAGTAGGCTTAGACCCAATGCAACGATCAAATAAAACAATTAAAGTTTCTGCTTTGAATAATAAATTGGAACTTGCTGATTTTTCAAATTATGGAAATCAAGTTACAATTTATGCACCTGGTGAAAAAATATTTGGTCTTATACCGGGTAACAAGGAAACATTTTTAGATGGAACCAGTATGGCGGCTCCAATTGTTTCAGCGGCAGTAGGTTTAATGAAATCTAAAAAATCAAATTTATCAAACAAAGAAATTTTAGATTTACTTTTAGAAACATCAAAAAATAATATTAAACCTGATTTACCACTTATTCAATTAAATCAACTATTAAATAAAATAAAATTATAATTATTGATATTGAAATATTGCTATCTTAAGGAAACACAAGAACCGTTGGTTCTTGTGTTTTATTTGAGGTCCCGAGCGGATTCGAACCGCTGTAGGAGCTTTTGCAGAGCTCAGCCT
>CAZTCG010000003.1:0-18741 GCA_964612005.1 uncultured Flavobacteriaceae bacterium
CTTGTATTCGGCAATAAATATTCTCTAAGCGTAAGTAAAAATCACATTCACTTAAAATTTGCTTAACCTTTTGTTAATTCAGCTATTTTAATCTTGTATAAAAATTAGAATATGCAAGATCAATTAGCAATTGTGCAATTAAAAAACGGACAAAAAAAATACGGACAATTAATATTTAACGAAACTTTAAATCAATTAGTCCTTTTACCTGTTGATGCGGTAAATAAACTGCTTACCGAATTCATTCATCCCAGCCACATTATTAATAAAGACGACATTCAGGAAATTGATTTTTGTTTGAAGTAAAAAAAACGTTTGTTAAAAAACAATACGCTTTGTTTTATATTAATATATTTGTCAAATGCGTATACTATTCTTCCTTTTTTTGCAAATGCACAAAATTCTAGCGAAAACAAAACCATTGAAAACCCAAAACTATTGGGCACTACTGAACACGTAACAGAAACACCGAAAGATAAAGCTAGAAAGCTAACAGAAAGCTATCGTCAACGTGTTATTAATGGAGAAACAATGAGTAGTATAGCTACTTTGTATAGTGAAGATCCGGGTTCGGCAAAAAACGGAGGAAGATATGATAGCATTCCTAGAGGAATGATGGTTCCTGAGTTTGAATCAGTTGCTTTTAATTTAAAACCCGGCGAAATATCTAATGTGTTTGAAACCAAATACGGTTTTCATTTTATTGAATTAATAGACAGAAAAGGAGATCTACTAAACCTTCGTCATTTATTAGTAATTCCAAAATAGAATTTACTTAAAGAAAACTATCTAAATCCTTTATTCTAATTTTCATAAACTAATTTGATCTTATTTATTTCTCACACTTTGCGCATGAAACTTACCTAATGTTTCTTGTTCTCATTATTAACAAAGTCTGAATACAAAAATTAATTTTTTCTTTGCACTAAAAATTAATTTCCTCTTTAAAAAAAATAAAAAACTATTAGTTCATTTTATTTTTAAAAATAATAATTGTTTTCTCCAACGCTTCATCATTAAAATCCAAATGAGTTACTAAACGCAAAGTGTGTTTACCAAAAACAGAAACCAATAAGTTTTTTTGTTTTAATTGTAGGGCAAAATCAACAGCTAAAATAGAGTCATCAATTTCAAAAATGACAATATTGGTTTCAACAGGCAGAACTGATTTTACAAAAGGTAAAGTTTGAATTACATCAGCTAATTTTTTTGCACGTAAATGATCTTCTGTTAACCGATTAATATTATTGTTAAGCGCATAAATTCCGGCTGCTGCCAAGTACCCCGCTTGCCGCATGCCGCCACCAAAAACCTTACGAACTCGCCTTGCTTTTCTAATAAACTCTATGTTTCCTAAAAGCAACGAGCCAGCAGGAGCTCCCAATCCTTTTGATAAACAAATGGAAATACTATCAAAACACTTGCCCCACTTTAATGCCTGTTCTTTAGTTTCAACTAAGGCATTGAATAAACGTGCTCCATCCAAATGCAATGCAAGTTTGTGTTTTTTGCATAATTCGAATATAGGTTGTATCTCATTCAAAGTATAAATGCTACCACCTGCTTTATTTACTGTATTTTCGACAGCTACAAGTGAAGTTTTACAGAGCCAGTCAAAATCACCATTAATATTGTTTTCAATTTGTTGGGCCGTAATTTTACCTCTGTTGCCTTGAAGTAGTTTTGCCTGAACTCCTGAATTAAAAGCTATTCCTCCACCTTCGTAATTATAAATGTGAGAATGAGTATCGCAAATTACTTCATCTCCTGGCACCGTGTGCACTTTAATAGCAATTTGATTGGTCATCGTTCCGCTCGGGCAAAAAAGAGAAGCTTCCATGCCAAATAATTGCGCCGCTTGCTGTTCTAAACGATTTACTGTTGGGTCTTCGTTAAATACATCGTCGCCAACTTCAGCTTCAAACATGGCTTGCAACATGTTTTTGCAAGGCTTTGTAACGGTATCACTCCGTAAATCAATTAACATAATAGTTATAGTTTAAGTTGGCAATTTACTAAATACTCGTTTTTGCGAATAGCTTTATTGAATATATTTGTTTAAAATCCTTTTCATGAAAAAAATATATAGTTTTTTCGCTTTATTGTTATTTGTTTTTAAACTAAATGCACAAACCACTTTTCCAGTAAATGGTGCACCATACATAACTCATACTACTTATGCTTTTACGAATTGTACGCTGCATGTTGATGCTCGAAATGTTATTGCTGGTGCAACACTACTAGTTAAAGACGGAAGTATTGTAGATGCAGGAAATTCGATTAAAATACCAGAGGGAGCTTTAATAAAAGATTTAAAAGGTAAACACATTTATCCGGCATTTATTGATTTGTATAGTGAATACGGAATGCCCGAAGCTAAATCTAATCAACGAGTTTATTCTTTTCCGCAAATGGAATCAAATTTTAAAGGTGCTTATGGATGGAATCAGGCAATTCGTTCGGATGTAGATGCTAATAAGATTTTTATAAACAACACAAAGCAAGCTGATGAATACAGAAAAATAGGTTTTGCTCTAGTTCTTACTTCACAAAAAGATGGAATAGTGAGGGGAAGTGGGGCACTTGTTTCACTAAGTGATAAAAAAGAAAACGAAAATATTATCAAAGATAAAGCGGCTGCATTTTATTCTTTTAAAAAAGGATCATCCACGCAAGAGTATCCAAGTTCTTTAATGGGCTCTATTGCTTTATTAAGACAAACGTATTATGATGCAAAATGGTACAAGGAAAAGAAAGATAAAAAAGAGTACAATATCTCGTTGAACAGTTTTAATGAACTTCAATCGCTTCCTCAAATTTTTGAAGCCAACGATAAGCTAAATATTTTGCGCGCACAGGAAATAGGAAATGAGTTTAATGTAAAGTATATCATTAAAGGAAAAGGGGATGAATACCAACGCTCTGCCGAAATTTCCAAAGGCGGAAATACACTAATTATTCCACTTAGTTTTCCGGACGCATATGATGTAGAAGATCCTTACGATGCTGAAAATATTAGTTTGTCGGAATTAAAACACTGGGAAATGGCACCGGCAAATTTAAAAATGCTTGCAGAAAAAGGAATTCGTTTTGCTATAACTTCAGCTGATTTAAAAGATAGAAAACAATTTTTAAGTTGCTTAAAAAAAGCGGTAAGTTATGGTTTATCGGAAGAAAAAGCGCTGGATGCACTTACTGGTATTCCGGCTGAATTACTTGGCGTACAACAAAGTTTGGGTAGTTTAAAAAAAGGCATGATGGCAAATTTTTTCATTGCTTCTGATAACATTTTTAATGAAGGAGCAGGAATTATGGAAACATGGGTAAATGGAGAAAGCTTTATTTATGCTGATATAAACCAGCCCGATTTAAGAGGAAATTATCAAATTAATTTTTTAGGAAAAAAATACAAGACAGAAATAAAAGGGGAAATTGAAAAACCTGAATTATTTATTTATTGGACAGATTCTATAAAAACTAAAACAGGAATAACATTTAAAAATGGATTAGTTACTTTTAGTTTTTATCAGGATAGCACAACACTATATCGTTTCTCCGGTAACTATAATGAATCCAAAAGAAGTATTTCGGGTAAACTGCAAAATAAAGAAGGAAATTGGATAGATGCAGAACTTGTTTTTGTAAATCCGCAAGAAGAGAAAAAGAAAGAAGAGAAAAAGAAAGAGCTACCGAAAATAGGTGAAGTGATTTATCCTTTTACCGCATTTGGTAAACCTGAAAAAGAAGAAAATCTTCTTAAACAATTTTTAAATCGCTCACAAGCCATTTTAATTAAAGATGCAACCGTTTGGACCAACGAATCAGAAGGCGTATTAAAAGAATACGATGTGTATATAGTAGAAGGGAAAGTTGTACGTGTTGCAGAAAATATTGAAGTTCCCAAAACGGTATTCCCAAAAATTATTGATGCAAAAGGTAAACACTTAACTTCAGGTATTATTGATGAACACTCTCACATCGCCATTAGCAAAGGCGTGAACGAAGGAACAAAAACATCGAGCGCTGAGGTAAGAATTGGAGATGTAATTAATTCGGAAGACATTAACATTTATAGGCAATTAGCCGGTGGTGTTACAACAGCGCAATTGTTGCATGGTTCAGCCAATCCAATTGGTGGACAATCTGTCATTATTAAATTACGCTGGGGCCTTTCTCCGGAGAATATGAAATATGAGAAAGCAGACGGCTTCATTAAGTTTGCCCTTGGCGAAAACGTTAAGCAAAGTAATTGGGGAAGCACTTACTCCACCCGTTTCCCGCAAACAAGAATGGGAGTAGAGCAAGTGTATTACGATTTTTTTATTCGTGCTAAAGAATACGAAAACAGCTGGAATGCTTTTAAAACCAATACAGCCAAAGATAAAATAGCGCCACGTAGAGATTTAGAATTGGAATGTTTATCGGAAATTGTTAACAAAAAACGATTCATTACCTGCCACAGTTATGTTCAAAGTGAAATCAATATGTTAATGAAAGTGGCAGATAGCATGGGCTTTAAGGTAAATACATTTACACATATTCTGGAAGGTTACAAGGTGGCAGACAAAATGAAAACGCACGGAGTGTCTGCATCTACCTTTGCAGATTGGTGGGCATATAAAATGGAAGTAATGGATGCTATTCCGTACAACGCTGCTTTATTAACGAAAATGGGTGTAAATACAGGCATTAACAGCGATGATGCTGAAATGGGAAGACGATTAAATCAGGAAGCCGCAAAAGCCATGAAGTACGGCAATTTAAGCGAGGAAGAAGCGTGGAAATTATGTACACTTAACCCGGCAAAAATGTTACACATTGATGATAAAGTAGGAAGCATTAAAGCGGGCAAAGTTGCAGATTTAGTTTTATGGAGCGATAATCCTTTAAGTATTTATGCTAAGGTGGAGAAAACGATTATTGATGGGATTATTTATTTTGATCAGGAAGAAGATGTAAAATCAAGAACAGAACTACAAAAAGACAGATTACGAATTATCACTAAAATGATGGAAGAAAAGAAAAAGGGAGGAACTGTAATTAAGCCAAGCAAAAAACAACAACTGCTTTATCATTGTGATACGATGGAAGAATAACAGTTAAATTCTTTCACTCAAATTAAGAACAAAAAAATTAAAAATTGGTGTCAGAGGCTCTCGAAACCGACAATAAATAAATTGAAAATTTTACTTCCATCCATACCTTTCGATAACCTCAAGGTACATAAGATTTGGTGACCGTGTGGAGCCGAAGCCTTATTTGTAAAAGATTTTTTAAACGCTTAGCTCAGCAACCGAAAAAAATCTACAATCAATTATTGTATAATACCACAGGGTTAATAACCTGCTTTTTCTGCTGGATAGGCATTAAATGTGCCACTTGCTTTTGCAATGACTTCGTTGTTTCGGTTGCCAGCAACTATCTGTGCTGAGATAAACAAAATTCGACTTCCTTTTTTCTCTATAACACCAGTGCCCAATAATTCATCGTTTAAAAACGCAGGATTAAAATAACTGATTTTATATTCCATGGTGGATACTACTTTTCCTTCTGCAGCTACAGCAGATAAACCGGTTACACCCAATAATCCATCCATTAATGCAGCAATTACACCACCATGTGCCGCACTGGGTGTTGCTAAATGTTCTTTAGTGATTTTTAAAGTATATTCAATTTTTCCGGGTTCAAGGACTTTAAAATCCATCCCTATCAGTTTACCAAACTGATTACTTTGAATGTATTTATTAATTAATTCTTGCATCTTATTCTTGTATTAATTTTTCCAAAGCAAACATTTCGTCGCGTAAGCGCGCAGCCTCCATAAAATTTAATTCTTTTGAGGCTTTCAGCATGGACGTTTTAATGCGTGCAATTTGTTTTTTTAATTCGTCTTTGCTCATGTATTGTACAACAGGATCTGCCGCTAAACTACTGTATTCTGTTTCAACATATGTTTTCACTAATTTGCCTTGATAAGTTACTTCCGTTCCACTCATGGCTGTTGCGCCCGCTTTTTTACCGGCTTGAGTAGGTGTAATATTATTTTCGTAATTATATGCAATTTGTTTTTTTCTTCTTCGCTCGGTCTCTTCAATGGTTTGCTTCATGCTGTCGGTCATTTTATCGGCATACATAATTACTCTGCCATTTACATTTCTTGCGGCTCTACCAACAGTTTGCACCAAGCTTCTAACGTTACGCAAAAATCCTTCTTTATCAGCATCTAAAATCGCAACCAATGAAACCTCGGGTAAGTCCAATCCTTCACGCAATAAATTGATACCGACTAAAACATCAAACATGCCCACGCGTAGTTGACGAAGGATTTCAATACGATCTAATGTATCAACATCAGAATGAATGTAACGGCAACGAATGGAAAGTTTACTCATGTACTTTGTCAATTCTTCTGCCATTCGTTTTGTAAGCGTTGTTACAAGAACCCGTTCATCGCGCTGCACCACTTTATTGATTTCATCCAATAAATCATCTACCTGATTTCCGCAAGGACGAACTTCAATCATTGGATCAAGAATGCCTGTTGGACGAATGAGTTGCTCAACAATTACACCTTCGCTTTTCATCAATTCGTAATCAGCAGGTGTAGCACTGATGTAGATAACCTGATTGATTATATGTTCAAATTCTTCGAATTTTAAAGGACGATTATCTAATGCAGAAGGCAAGCGAAAACCGTATTCAACGAGGTTTTGTTTTCTGGATAAATCACCTCCAAACATTGCTCTGATTTGCGGAATGGTAACATGACTTTCATCAATCAACATTAAAAAATCTTTCGGAAAATAATCCAATAAACAAAACGGACGAGTGCCGGGTAATCTGCCGTCAAAATAACGCGAGTAATTTTCAATGCCGCTGCAATAGCCCAACTCACGCATCATTTCCAAATCATAATTCACGCGCTCATCCAAGCGTTTTGCTTCCAGTGATTTTCCGGTTTCTTTAAAGTACTCCACCTGTTTTACCAAATCTTCTTGTATCTGATAAATGGCTTTGTTCAAAGTGTCTTGACCCGTAACAAAAATGTTTGCCGGATAAATATTGAAGGCATCAAATTTTTCAATGGGTAATCCAGATATAGGATCAAAGGTTTCTATGTCTTCAATTTCATCTCCAAAAAAACTAATACGAACCGCATTATCTGCATATGCTAAATACACATCAACTGTATCGCCCTGCACACGAAAATTACCTCTTGAAAAATCTGCTGTGGTTCGAGAATATAAACTCTGCACCAATTTGTGCAACAACTTATTTCTGCTGATTAACTGTCCGCACTTAATAGGAATGATATTTTGCCTAAACTCATTTGGGTTACCAATACCATAAATGCAAGAAACCGAACAAACCACCACCACATCATTTCTACCTGACAATAAAGCGGATGTGGCACGCAATCTTAATTTTTCAATTTCTTCGTTTATGGCTAAATCTTTTTCAATGTAAGTATCTGTTGTTGGCAAGTAAGCTTCTGGCTGATAGTAATCGTAATAAGAAACAAAATATTCAACCGCATTGTTAGGAAAGAATTCCTTTAATTCATTGTACAATTGAGCGGCCAATGTTTTGTTATGGCTCAATACCAATGTTGGTTTGTTTACCCGAGAAATAACATTCGCAGCAGTAAATGTTTTTCCCGAACCGGTAACTCCCAATAAAGTTTGATGTTTAATATCCTGTTGAATGCCTTCTGTTAATTTCTGAATAGCATTGGGCTGATCGCCTGTTGGATGAAATTCGGAGTTTAATTCAAAGGGCATGTTAAATCAACTTGTAATTTTTGTATTCACCAACACGATAACCACTTTGTTCTTCAATAAACAATAAGAAACGATCTTTCATGGAGAGCTTAATGTTATTTGGATCAAAATCAAATTTCCAATTGTAACGTTGTAAACGTTCTGCAAGAACTGCAGGATGTGTTCCTTCAAATTTTTTTAATGTGTCGATTTTACTGTAATCAAATTCCTCTTCTTTACTGATGTTTTTATCCATCCATTCATCACTGTGCCAAAGTTTATTGAAATTTTTTTGTTTCTCTTGCTGCGCCTTTGGTGGCTTTACCCAACCGTAATGATAAACGCAGGCATCAATTTCTTTTACATTTAATTTATTGTTGTCAATTGTTCTGAATCCTTGCGCATCTTTATACGAAACAATATTTTTATCATTACGAATAATTCGGATTTCGTTTCTATACCATTTTCTGGAATTACCTACAAACTCATAATTTCCATAAAAATGCAAGTACTTAAATAACAAACCTTCCACCACTTTGTTGTCTTTCCATTTTTTCATGGATGCTAAAATTTCATCATGATACTTTTCATGAATCACTTCGTCACTCTGAATATAAAATGCCCAATCAGAATCAGGAGCAATGGCTTGTTTGGCTTTATTGGTTTCATCAGCCAGCACCTTGCCACCTACACGTAACTCATCATTCCAGATGGTATCTATTATTTTTATTTTATCAGATGGAATATTCTCGATTAATTTTCTTGTGTCATCATCAGAGTTACCTACAGCAACAATAAATTCATCGCACATCGGTAAAACAGAAGTAATGGATTCCACTACGGGATAATCGTACTTGATGGCATTTCTGATAATGGTAAATCCGGATACTTTCACTTAAAAGAAAATTCTAAAATTTATAATTAGCCTTCGTGTTGGAGCATTTTTTTTAGTTTGGCAATTTGCTCAGTTGTACCAAGCACGAATATTTTTCCATCAGGAATAATAGGCGTGTCAGCGCTTGGATTTACAATGTAATCACCATTCCCTTTTCTAAACCCAATTATATTTGCTCCTGATTTTTTTCTGATTTCAAGATCTTTTAAGGTTTTGTTTTTAAAGCTTTCAGGTATTTCGTTGTAAGTAATTTCTTCTAAATTTATTGCCTCGCCGCCTTGTCCGGTAATGTAATCAATAAATTCTACTACGTCTGGTTTCATTACTAAACTGGCCATGTGTGCACCACCTACCTTATCAGGCATAATCACGTTATTGGCACCCGCAATTTTTAATTTTACGTCTGAATTGTCGTCTGATGCTCTACTGATAATAGTTAATTTGGAATTTAAATTACGAGCAGAAAGAACAATAAACAAATTATCGGCATCATTAGGTAATGTTGTAATTAGTGCAGAGGCGCGTTTAACACCTGCTCTAATCAAAACTTCATCCTGAGTGGCATCACCGGTAATAACCAATTCGTGATAACGGTGTGTCATCTGGTTGGTAACATCTTGTTTATTTTCAACAACTACAAAACGTTTGTTATTTTTTTTTAATACGGTTGAAGCTTGTTTGCCATTTCTACCGAATCCACAGATGATTACATGTCCGTTTAGTTTATTTATCGCGTCACTCATTCTTCTTGTTTTAAAAAAGCTATTAAATTCTCCATCAATTACATATTTTGTAAGTGAAGTTACCGCATAAGCAAATGTACCAAAACTTGAGATGATTAGAAAAGCGGTGAATAATCTTCCTTTTGTATCAAGCGGTTCTATTTCTCCATATCCAACGGTTGCTACTGTTGTTACTGTCATGTAAAACGCATTCACATAACTGTAGCCTGAAATAAAGCGGTAACCAAAAATACCTACAATAAAAACTATACCCAATAATAAGGCGGGTAAAAAAATTTTTTTGTAATGTTTTAAAAATGGTATCTGAAACATGAGTACCAAAGATATAAAACAAAACGAAGAAATCGTTTGTTCAACTCTTCGAAAAAACGGTTTTCAAATTGGTTTAACTCAATTTTTATTTTTCAATTCGTTAGAAAGTAACTGATGAAAAATCGTGTATTTTGTTTTTTCTGTATTGATGTTTTTAAGTAATATGGGGGTTTTAGTTAAAATACGATCACTCAATTCTTTTAATAATTTCAAATTCGAATTCATACTAAAAATTCTGTTCTTATTAGAGTCCATTCTCTTTAATTCGCTTTTTAATAATGTTTCTGCAAAGTCGGTATTTCCTTGTTTGTAGTTAGTAACAATCTCTATTAATCTTGCCCATGATGCCAGATATGGATTATCTATATACGATAAATTGGTTAGTAATCGTTTAGCAGATTTATAGTTTTTATTCATAAAAAATTCAAACGCTTGTAAAAATTCTTTTAAATAAGCTGTAGCTTCATGACTAAAATAAACATCATAGTTGCTTTCGAAAAAATTAATTTCACCACTGTGATCATTTTTTAGAAGTTGCAGGAAAAACAAGTAAAAAATAGATTTATCGTCTTCCACATCAAATTTTTTATTAATCTCAATAACTTGTTTAATATGACTCAAAGTATCATTATACGTATGATTAAAATGAAATGATTGTAAAAATGAAGCAAAATGTAACTTACGTTTAATCAATATTGCTTCTTTACTGTTTGCTTCATCTAATAATTTTAGTGATTTACTCGTGTATTCTTTAAATTTTGTTTCATCCTTAAAAAAGAAACGAGCAAGTGTTAAATAAAGAGATGCCTTAACAACATCATTTTTAGCTAATGCAATTTGAAGTAATAAGTCGTCTTCAGTTTTTAGTTCACCTTCTAATAAATCAATAGAACGTTTATCGTCAATAAATGAGGCTGAAATTTTATCGTACACCGATGCAATTTCTTGCTGGTAATTTTCCTGAACTAATTTTTTTTGCTTTATAAGAAGCGTTTTCCAATCTTCTAAATCAGATAGTTTTTGGCTTCTTAATTTTAAAGTTGACATTTTTGTGATAAAGTAATTTTTTAACCAAAAATCTTTTTCGTCACTAAATTTTTCTACTTTATGAAGATAGTCTTCATGAATTTCTCTGCTTGAAGAATGATCATATATTTCTGAAAGAATAAAATTCCTTGTTTTGAAATTTGATTTTATATAAAGTTCAATTTTTAAATTCTCAACTTCTTTAATACAAAAGTCAATAAATCGCCTTAATGCGTCTTGCATTTCTTTTTCATTAGAGTTCTTTGTAGCAATCTCTTTTTTTATTTTTTCTAAATTACTTTGAAATTCAGCAGTTGAAAATCCTTTTTTGCCCAATAAAAAAACAAATTGTTTAAAGCGCTTGTCGTCAGTTTTTTTTGCTCGAAGAAAAAAAAATTTACGTTCTGCAGTTGAGAGTCTGCTTAAGATAAGATATAGTTTTTGCCCTACCATTTTTATAGAATTTATTCGTCTAAAAATAGAAACTAATACCAAACTTCAGTTCATTATATCTTTTCAAAATTGATTTTTTGTCCTATTTGTTTTTTTAATTTATTATTAATTAAGTTAGTTTTTATCTATTTTATTTGTAATTATAATAGCTCGTATTTATCGTCTAAGTCCTATTAAACTATTAATAATAAGTTTCATTTATTGTTTATTATACCTCTAGGACAAACCTATTAATGTTAAGTTTTGATATTGTTTTTTGAGATTTAAATTGTGCCGATTTAATAATTAGGAAACGGCATCATTATGAAAAAATTAATTTTTACGTTCGTGTTATCTTTATTTATTCAACTAGTTAACGCACAGGTTGTAATAAATGAGGTAATGCATAAGCCAGGTACAAGTACTTCTGTTAACCAAGGTTTACGAAAAAAAGAATATGTTGAAATTTACAATAAAGGATGTTCAGCTATTGATATTAGTTGTTGGATAGTTGGTTCGGGAGCACCTTTAACAGGAACAACACCCTATTGGGTAGGGGCATTTCAATTTCCTGCAGGAACAATAATAAATCCTGGTCAACATTTAGTAGTAGGCGGAACTTTATCAGACAACAACAGCGCATATAACCCTAATGATATTGATTTTGATATTAATACTAATTTCATGAATTTCTGCCAAGCGGGCTCTGGTGGTTGGTTGTTGCCCAATGGTGATGGTTGCGTTGCTCTTTATAATAGTTCGGGTATAGTTGAAGACGCAATTTATTGGTCGTCTGCTCAAAATCCAAACTTAAACACTGACAATGATTTTTCTGTTGGACCATGTGTACCCATTACTTCTTGTAGTGGTATTACATCTCTAATGTCGTGCAGAGAAATCGCTCAAAATTATCCTTCAAAATTATCTTATGGTGGATTATCTACTTCTTTTGATAAAACCTTTAGTCGTATTCCTGATGGTGGAAACTGGACAAGAGATGTTAATCCAAGCATTGCAGGCAATAATCAATGTAATAATGGTCAGTGCTCTTCTGCAGCCGCTTTTCAGATAAACGCTTCTATCACTCAACCCGCTTGTAATAGCAATAATGGTTCAATAAGTATAAATGTTAGCCCTGCAGGTAATTATACTTACAACTGGAATCCTAACGTTTCTTCAAACAATACTTCAACTGGTTTAGCTCAGGGAACATATAGTATTAGTATTAGCGCAGGGGGTTGTTCAAAAGACACGGTAATTTCTTTAACTACTGGTAGTTCACCTAATAACATAGTTGTAAATTCAACAAATCCATCATGTAATCTTTCAAATGGGAGCATTACCCTTGGAGCAGTTACAGGAGGCGTAGCTCCATATCAATATAACCTTAACTCATCCGGATTTTCTACCTTAACTAACTACAATGGTTTAAGTGCAGGAAATTATACGATTATAGTAAAGGATGCAAACGGATGTGAGTTTATTGCACCCGTAGTTGTTATAACTTCACTAGCTGGGCCTACTTCGGCCACAATTAATTCATTAAATCCTAGTTGTGGACTTAGTAACGGTAGTGTACAAATTAATTCTGTAACGGGAGGCGTAGCGCCATATCAATATAATTTTAATTCATCCGGGTTTACATCAACTTCAAATTATTCAGGATTAAATCCGGGATCTTTTACGCTAGTTATTAAAGATGCGAATGGATGCGAATATATAGCCCCATCTATTACTTTAACAAATAGTGCCGGACCAACATCAACCAATATTAATTTTGTTAATCCAAGTTGTGGCCAAAATAACGGTAGCGTAACTATTAGCTCAGTAATAGGCGGAACTAGTCCTTTTCAGTATAATTTTAATTCATTAGGTTTTTCTTCGAACACTAACTTTTCCAATTTAGCCCCAGGAAATTATTCGGTAATAGTAAAAGACGCGAATGGGTGTACCTATAATTCACCATTAATTGTTTTAGCAAACTCAAATGGACCAACTTCCGTGTTGGTTAATGCCAGTAATCCAACTTGCAATAACAACAATGGTTCTGTATCAATAAATAATGTTGTTGGTGGTGTTGCTCCTTATGAATATAATTTTAATGCCAGTGGGTTTAATATTATTAATTCTTTTACTGGACTAGCTTCAGGAAATTATTCATTAATTGTGAAAGACGCAACTGGTTGTATATACAATGCGCCGCCAATCACTTTAACTAACTCAGGTAGTCCGGTTGCCATCAATTTAATTCAAACTCCATCTTACTGCGACAAAGCTGATGGCTCTTTACAAATTACCGGAACAATAGGCGGGACTGCCCCTTATCAGTATAGCCTCAATAATCAAGGATTTACAAATGTAAGTTCTTACACAAATCTCGTTGCCGGCACATACTCATTAAGTGTTGTGGATATAAATAATTGTGTCTATAACAGAACAGTTGTGCTTAATAATACAACTATCTCAATGACAATTTCAAGTGAAATAGTTGAGCCAAGTTGCGAGGGAATGGACGGGATGTTTAAGGTAACGAATGTTACGGGGGGTTCCGCACCCTATCAATATTCATTTAACGACGGAGTTGCTGTTAGTGTTCCAAGATTTGAAAATTTATCTTCTGGTAATTTTCCATTTGTGGTTATTGATGGAGATGGTTGTAAAACTACCTTTAATATTGATATTCCAAAAACAGATGATGAGGCTGTATTTTATGCCCCCAATGCATTTACTCCTAATGATGATGATGTAAATGATAAATGGTTTATTGAAACAAATTGTATTAGTGAATATAAATGTTACATCTATAATCGTTGGGGTGAAACAATAGCTGTATTGGATGATATTACAAAAAAGTGGGATGGAACCTATAAAAACAACTTAGTTCAAGATGGAGTTTATGTTTATGTAATTTATGCAATAGATTTTCAAAATAAATCTATTGTTGATTACGGACAGATTTCTGTGTTGAAATAAAAACACTTATTACTTACACTTTAACCTTATAATAATTCAAGTTTTTTAAAATAAATAGGACAACTGCCTTAATCACGGTTTTTATCTCTATTTAGTCGGATGTATTTTGGCTCGTTGTTTTTCAACATACTTATTATTTATGAAATCAAGCAAAAGCTACATAACATTATTTATTTTGTTTATAGCACTTAATACCTATTCACAAATTGTTTTAAATGAGCTTATGATTAGACCGCCAGGTACTATTCAAACTCCTCCTAATGGACTCATTTATAATTCAAGTCAGGAATACATAGAGCTTTATAATAAAAGTTGTTCTCCTGTTAACATAACAGGATATTTTATTGCAATGAAGCAATCATTATCAGGAACAAATACAGGGGGAACGATAAAAATACCCAATGTCCCTGCTGCTACAATACCGCCGGGAGGTCATGTTGTTATTGGTTCATCTAACCCTGGAGGGGCCGTGGTGGGGAATGTCGATATTCCTTTAGTTGCAGCAGATTATTGCATGTACAATGGGAACTTTGTTTTAGCAAATACAGATGGATGGTGTGCGTTATATGATGCAAACGGAGTCCCTCTTGATTGTATCTATTGGTCATCAAGCGCGGGTAATTTAACTGCAAACACAAGTGATTTTGATCCGGGCGTATTGTGTTTACCAACAGGAACTCCTTCATCAATTGTTTTAAAAACTCCCATTCAAATTAACGCTCAATTTCCTGGAATAGTGAAGTATGGTGGCTCTAATCCCGCTTCTGGCAGTCCTATTAGCAGACAAACAGACGGATCAGCAGTCCTTGTTCAGAATTTACCAAGTTCCATTGCAGTAAATAATTGCAATGGTGGTACATGTGTACCACAAGGAACGTTTTCTATATTACCTACAGTTGTTCAGCCAAGTTGTAACTCACAAAATGGTTCAATATCGTTTAACCCCTTACCTGCCGACACTTATTTTTATTTATGGCCATTTCCGACTACAGGTCAAACTAACTCTGTAACAAATTTAGCAGCTGGCTCATACTCTATATCAATAACAAACTTAAATGGTTGCAGAAAAGATACAGTTATTGTTTTAGCTGCCAGTAACGGTCCAACGGCTGTTAGTGTAACAGAAACAGATCCCGGATGCTCCCAAAGCAATGGGTCAATTGTAGTAGGAACAATAACAGGAGGAGTTGCCCCTTATACATATAGCTTTAATGGAAGTACTTTTTCATCAACTACCACTTATAATAATCTTGCTACGGGCACTTATTCATTAACCGTAAAAGATGCAAACGGTTGCGAGTTTGTTGCTCCTTCAATTGTATTATCAAGCTCAAATGGTCCAACAGCAGTAAATGTAATAGAAACAGATCCAGGATGCTCTCAAAGTAACGGTTCAATTGTAGTAGGAACAGTAACAGGAGGAGTTGCCCCTTATACATATAGCTTTAATGGAAGTACTTTTTCATCAACTACCACTTATAATAATCTTGCTACGGGCACTTATTCATTAACCGTAAAAGATGCAAACGGTTGCGAGTTTGTTGCTCCTTCAATTGTATTATCTAGCCCTAATGGACCAACAGCTGTTGCTATTACTAAATCAGATCCTGGTTGCGGGCAAAATAATGGTTCAATAACAATAGGAACAGTAACAGGCGGAACTGCCCCATACACCTTTAGTTTAAATGGAAATGCATTTGCATCATCAACTAGTTATCCTAATTTAGGTGCAGGGACTTATTCCGTAACAGTAAAAGATGCCAATGGTTGTGAATTGGTTGCGCAATCTACTACATTAACAAATCCAAATGCTCCTACAAACATAGTTTATACATCAACTAATGCTAAATGCGATGGATCCGGTGGTACACTAACTGTAAGTAACACTACAGGTGGTACCGCACCATATACTTACAGCTTTAACGGAAGTGCATTTACGCCTACTTTAAATTATAACAACATTAATGCGTCTAATTATTCTTTAATTGTGAAGGATGCAAATGGTTGTGAATTTACTAAATCAATTATTATTAATGCAAATAGTCCTTTGAGCGCTTCATTTAGCGCAACTGTTCAGTCGGGAGGAAATGATACATTAACAGAGGTAACAACAAACGGTGGCTATAATATCAGTTATGTTTGGAATTACAGTAGTCAGAACGAAGTGTTGAATTCAACATTTATTAACACGTCTTCTACAGGAAGTGGCGTTACTTATAACTGGATTTTTAATAATGGTCAAACAACAGATACAATAACAAACAACTTAAATAATCTTCTTCAAAATATTCAAGGTCCAAATAGTTTGGATGTTACGTTAATTGTAACAAATGGAGATGCAACGTGTAATGATACTGCTAAAATTTTAATTGAAATAAAATCATCTCTTGTTATACCTAATATTTTCTCACCAAATGGTGATGGAATTAATGATGTATTCTTAATTAAGAACAAAGGATATAAAGACTTACTGTTGACCGTATTTAACCGTTGGGGAAATAAATATTATGAAACAGCAAAACTAGAGGAAGGCTGGAATGGTAATGATGCAGCTGAAGGAACCTATTTTTATGTTATTACCGGAAAAGGTAATGATGAAAAGGTTTTTGAAGCAAAGGGATATTTTATGTTGGTGAGGTAAGATTATTTGATGATGAAAAAAGATAACTGTTTTTGCTTTATAAAAATTAAGAAAGTCTATATTAATTTTCTTCTGTATTTAATGCCTATTTATTCATCAATAAACGCACAAACAAATATTACTATTGGCTCAGGAACAACTTATCAAACAAATCACCCGTTTGCCAGAAACTATAATTATGGTTGGTCAAAGCAGATTTATTTAAAATCAGAAATAAATACAAGTGGAAGTATTACATCAATTGCTTTTGAAAATGATGTAGGATCAGTTACTACATGGGCTAATCAAACTATTTACATGCGCCATAATTCATCAACTACATGTAATACATCAAGACCTAACGCGTCTGAGCTATCTACAAGTTGGACATTAGTCTTTTCTGGATCAATTAATTATAATTCTGGATATAAAATAATCACATTAAATACCTCTTTTAACTATAATAATATTGACAATTTAGAAATTTACTATTTAAATTATCAAGGAACTAATTCAACTAATGGCCCACAGTTTCGAGAAACGTCTGGAGCATCTAGGTCAGTATATTTTAGAAGTGATAACCAAGTAACTTTTGATGCTAATACTACAGGTATTGCAGATGATATAACAAATATTAAACTTTCAATTATACCAAATTGCGAAAACCCAACTTCAGGTGGGACTATTGGAAATGGACAAGGTTCTTGTGGCAGTTTTGATCCTGCCGCTATTACCTCTTCAGTATTACCAACAGGACACACCGGCACATTAGAATACAAATGGCAACAATCTACTACAAGTTCTATTACTGGATTTACAGATATTTCCACGTCAAATGCTACAACTTATGATCCACCCGTTTTAACTCAAACAACTTGGTATAAGAGGCTTGCTAGAGTAAATTGTAATAGTGATTGGTCAGGTGCAGCTGAATCAAATGTGGTTGAGATAATGATAAGTTCATCTTTAGTATTTGATGGAATTCCGGTTAATGATACCATTTATAATGAATTAGGAAATGCCTCTTTTGGTGTTTCATTAGCAATACCTACAGGCGCAACCTATCAGTGGCAGGTTAGCACAAATAATGGAAGCTCTTGGACTAATTTATCAAATGGAGGTTTTTACTCCGGAGTAACTGATAGTATTTTACAAATAACAAATCCTACTTATTCAATGAATGGTTATTTATATAGATGTTTAGCAACAAATTTTTGTGGAACAATAAATTCGGGTAGTGGGGGAAGATTAAATGTAATACAACTAAGTACTTTTTCAAATACTACATCAACCTCTTGCGGCACTAATTTTAATAATGATTTTTCATTTCAAAGAACAATCACCGTGACTGGATTACCTACTACTTTAGGTACATCATCAGGACAATATATTTTAAGAGAGGTGAGATTAAAGTTAGGTTCATCAACTTGTAAAGGAGACTTAGGTACTTATAGCGCAAGATTAAAATCACCGTTAGGAACAACAATTTCTATATTTTCCGGTTTTACGGCTAGCAGCACAAGTATGTGGGCTGATATTAAATATCGTGATCATCCAGCTTTAGAAAGAGTAAAAGATTATCAAGCAAGTGTACAATCTGGATACTTTCCTTACAAAATTGGTTATTATGCACCTGAAACAGATAATACATTTGATGATTTTAATGGTCAAAACCCTAATGGTACTTGGATATTAGAATTAGCAGAAAATACTGATTTAACAAACGATGGTGGTGTTGATGATGAAGTTTCATTTGTAGGTGTAGATCTTATTTTTGGGCCCCCTTTTGTTTTAATAGACTTAACAGGATCATCAAGCAATAATAATTGTTCATCATCTACGTGTTCAAGTACTCAAGAAATAATTGTAGGAACTAATAATGGCTATTCGGAAACAGACCCAAATTATCCTTCTATATCTGGGTGTTCTTGGAATGGCGCAAATAATAATAGCGCTTGGTTTAAATTTACAGCTTCAACC
>CAZTCG010000004.1:0-237 GCA_964612005.1 uncultured Flavobacteriaceae bacterium
TTTACATAAACACTTTCAAAATCGGCATTTAATAAATCCCTAAGCATAGAGTTGGTACGATCTATTTCTCCCAACACACGCATTGGAGGTTCAGCAGATTTTAATGCCTTAAAACATTCATCCCATTTAGAGATGAGTTCGTTTAAATCATTTTCTAGTTCGGCAACAGTTTTATTTTCTGCAACGGTTCTTACAATTACCCCAAAATTTTTAGGTTTAATGCTTAACATTAATTCC
>CAZTCG010000004.1:247-8266 GCA_964612005.1 uncultured Flavobacteriaceae bacterium
TGTTTTTTCTTCCGGTACTCTGATTTTCTGTGAAATAGAAATTTTCTCAGCAAATGGAATTAATACCAAATACCTGCCTGCAATAGATATTTCAGATGTAATTCTTGGACCTTTTGCAGAAATAGGTTCTTTAGCAACCTGAACTAAAATGTTTTGTCCACTTTGAACAACATTATTTATTTTCCCATCTTTTGGTATATCTTCTTCATTTTTAAAATACATCAGGTTAGAAACATTTTGTTTTCCTTCCTTTACCTGTTTAGTGTATTTCATTAAAGAGGCCGCTTGCGGACCTAAATCAAGATAATGTAAAAAAGCATCCTTTTCATAACCTACATCAACAAATGCAGCGTTTAGTCCAGTCATTACTTTTTTAACACGTCCCAAATAGATATCCCCAACAGAAAAATGTGAATTGCCCCGTTCTTTATGTAACTCTACCAAACGTTTATTGTTCAGTAAAGCAATAACGGTGTCGTTCTCGGCACTGTTTATAATCAGTTCGTAACTCACGTTAAAAAATTTAAATATGATACATAGCAGGTATATCAAAAGGAATTGAGGAGAGGAAAAAATCAACTCCTTAATTAAACCTGCTTAACTATAAATACAAGAAAAATTATTTCTTCTTGTGACGATTCTTTCTTAAACGTTTTTTACGTTTGTGAGTCGCCATTTTATGTCTTTTTCTTTTTTTTCCGCTTGGCATAATAATTTATTTTTAATGGTTAATTTTCTTTTAATTGATTGATGTATTTCTTTATTTCTTTTTTAGCACCTTCATCTTCAATCAATGATGAATAGCTTTCTAATGAACGAATTGCTTTTAGTTTGTCTCCCTTTTTCTCATAAGCATCAGCTAAATACAAATATGCTTCCAGATAGTCAGGTTTTAACTTTAACACTTTTTCAAATCGACTAATTGCTTTGTCTATTTGCCCTGATTTTGAGGAGAAGGCCGCAAAGGCTAATTGTAAATCAACATTATTTGAATCAGTTTTTTCAACTTCTCTTAATAATGAAATGCCTTTCATCGGATCACTTGTTCCTTCTACCATACAGGAAGCCAATTTAATTTTAACAGCTGTATTAGTTGGTGCAAAACTCAATGTTTTGTTAAAACAACTTATTGCTCGATCATAGGCAATTTGAATTTCCTCCGAATTACTTAAAAAACGTACCGAGTAATAATATCTATCTCCGGCAACTTCATAATCATTAACGTTTTTAGTAACATCTGCTTTTAGTTCAGTAATATGAGCTGCCAAAGCAGGTTGTTTTAGCTGGGCTAAAAACTGCACTAATGAATCGGCATTTTTAACTTTATCTTTTTCAAAATCAGTTACTAATTTTTCAAGTTTAGTTTTTTCAATACCTTTTAAAGAAGTAATGTAATTCTTTAAAATATGTTCAAAAGATAAATTTCCAGTCGATGTTTTTTCGGCAGTTTTTTTAACTGCAGATGCTTTTGAATCAGGTGTTTTGTTAGCAAAATATAAAAGAACGAACAATAAAACTGAAAAAACAATTAAGGTTATTTGCAGTTTGTTTAACGACTTCATCTAGGTCGTTATTTAATTTCCAAAGGAGCAGCTTTTACATGCTTTTTAACTCGATCAGAAAAGTTTTTTGAAGGCTTAAATGAAGGAATAAAGTGAGCAGGTATTACAACAGATGTGTTTTTTGAAATATTTCTGCCAATTTTTTCTGCACGCTTTTTTACTAAAAAAGTACCAAATCCTCTTAAGTAAATATTTTTTCCATCTGCCATGTTATTTCTGACAGATTTCATGAAAGCTTCAACTGCTGTTTGAACAACTAATTTTTCAATTCCTGTTTTTTCTGAAATCTCGTTTATTATGTCTGCCTTTGTCATTTTTGTTTAAACTATTTAAAATCAATAAATTGAATTAAATTCAAAATCGGGGTGCAAAGATACATTTAAAAGTTTAACTGCAAAATTTTATTTTTCTTTTTTTAGTTAGAATTGATGCAGTCCTTTTATTAACTCCCATTTAAAGATTATTTCTTTGTAAATACTTTTTGTTGATTTTAATAAAAACTGTTAACGTATTTTTTATTAGTAAAAACTAATTTACATTAGTGAAAATTTAAATTATGAAAAAAATCATCGCGCTATCATTAATCACTTTATTATTTTCATTTACTATGACAAAAACAAGAAATTTACACGATTTTCAATGTAAAACAATTGATGGTGCCAACTTTGACTTTAGCTCTTTAAAAGGTAAAAAAGTGATGTTAGTTAACACAGCATCTGAATGTGGTTATACTCCACAGTACAAAGATTTACAAGCTTTGTATGATCAATATAAAGACAAGAATTTTGTAATTATTGGATTTCCATGTAACGACTTTGGTGGTCAGGAGCCTGGATCTTTAACAGAAATCAAAAGTTTTTGCTCAAAGAATTATGGAGTTACTTTTCCAATGATGGAAAAAATAAGTGTGAAAGGGGAGAAGTGCAATGATATTTACAAATGGTTATGTTCTAAAACAGAAAATGGAGTAGAAGATTCTAAAGTTAATTGGAACTTCAATAAATACTTAATAAACGAAAAAGGTGAATACGTAAAACACTTAAGTTCATCTGTAAATCCTCTTGATAAAGAAGTTACCCAGTGGATCACTTCAAAATAAATCCATTAATTTTTTATTTTAATTGATTTTAGTCTCTTCCTTTTTTATTCCTATTTTTGCAACTGCATAAATTATGTCAATAGTTGCAGAAAATGTAGTTAAGCTTTACGGTAATCAAAAAGCGCTCAATGCTGTCAGTTTTGAAATTGGCAGTGCTGAAATAGTTGGTTTTCTTGGTCCCAATGGTGCCGGAAAATCTACCATGATGAAAATTTTAACTTGCTACATACCACCTAGCTCAGGAAGGGCAAATGTATGTGGGTTTGATGTTCAAGAACAATCCATGGAAGTTAGAAAAATGGTTGGTTATTTACCAGAACATAATCCGCTATACCTTGATATGTATGTTAAAGAATACCTTGAGTTTATTGGTGGTTTACATCATATCAAAAACGTTAGAAATAAAGTAAAACAAATGATTGATATTACTGGTTTGGAAGTTGAACAAAATAAAAAAATTGGTGCTCTGTCTAAAGGTTATCGTCAGCGTGTAGGTATTGCACAGGCATTAATTCATGATCCGAAAGTTTTAATTATGGATGAACCTACCACAGGTTTAGATCCAAATCAGTTAGAAGAAATAAGAAATCTAATTAAAAATGTAGGTAAAGAAAAAACGGTGATGTTGAGTACGCATATTATGCAGGAGGTAGAAGCGGTTTGCGATCGAGTAATCATTATTAAACAAGGAGAAATTGTTGCAGATGATAAAACGTCAAAATTAAAACAACAGGAAGAACAGCAAGTTGTTTTAGTTGAGTTTGATGGTGAAGCAAGCAGAACAGCACTCAAAAATATTTCAGGTGTTCGCGAAGCTAAATTATCATCGGCTAATACTTGGATTATTTCCGGTAATCCTACAACAGATTTACAAAAATTAATTTTTGAATATGCCGTTAAAAACAATTTGAGTATTCGCTCCCTTCAAAAATCTGAAAATAAACTCGAAGATGTATTTAAATCATTAACAAAAAAAGATTAAATTCTTCTTGTTTTTTTAAGTTCTCACTTTACCAATTTAATTTATCTTCGTATGCAATAAATTTTAAAAAATTTTGTTGTTGTTGAAATATAACAAGAGGTAAATTCTTTTAAGGCTTAGAAAATCAGTCAAAAAAATAAGTAGCAAAAAATGAAAATCATTATTCCAATGGCAGGTATGGGAAAAAGAATGAGGCCGCATACCTTAACTGTTCCAAAACCATTAATACCTGTAGGTGGCAAACCTATTGTTCAGCGTTTAGTTGAAGATATTACAAAAGTTTGTGGCGAAAAAGTTGATGAAATAGCATTTATAATTGGGCCAACATTTGGTAAGGAAGTAGAAGATAAATTAATTGAAATTGCTCAACAAGAGGGTGCAAAAGGAAGTATTTATTATCAAGAACAAGCATTAGGAACCGCACATGCCATTATGTGCGCAGAGCCATCCATTTCAGGTAAAACTGTTGTTGCATTTGCCGACACCTTATTTAAAGCAGATTTTACAATGGATACCAATCAAGAAGGGGTAATTTGGGTGCAAAAAATTGAAGATCCTCGTCAGTTTGGAGTTGTAAAATTAGATAGCAATGGTACAATTACCGATTTTGTAGAAAAACCCGTTGAATTTGTAAGCGATTTGGCTATCATTGGTATTTATTATTTTAAAGATGGCGATTACCTGAAAAAAGAATTAAAGTATTTGTTGGATAACGACATTAAAGAAAAAGGTGAATACCAACTTACTAATGCCTTAGAAAATATGAAACAAAAAGGAACTCGATTTGTTCCTGGTAAAGTTTCGGAATGGCTCGATTGCGGAAATAAAGACGCAACGGTTTATACCAATCAACGTGTACTGGAATTTGATAATGGTAAACCCTCTTTAATTTCAAATAAACATATCTGCGATAATTCTATCATCATTCATCCTTGTTTTATTGGAGATGATGTAAAAATCGTTAATTCAATTGTTGGTCCTCATGTTTCTATCGGAAAAGGCACAATTGTTGAAAACTCTGTTATCAGAAACTCAATCATTCAAACGCAATCAAAACTGAATTCAGTTAATATTGTTAACTCAATGGTGGGAAATTACGCTGAGGTTAAGGGGAAATCTCTTGATTTAAGCGTTGGTGATTTTAATACATATAGCTGATTGCAAGTGCAGGTTGCCTTGCTGGGCAACAAAAATGAAAACAAATAAAATATACTGTTTAATTTTAGCATTAGCTCTCGTTGCTTTTTTGTTTTCATGCAAACAATCCGAAAAATCTGCCAAAACTACCGAGAATAAACTTTCGGGAGAACAACAAGTAAAATTTCAGGAAAGTTTTTATGATGCTTGCAAAGAAAAAATGCTTGGCAATTCTGAACAAGCATTAAAATCTTTTGAAAAATGCCTAGCTATTGATCCTAAAAGTGCAATTGTAAAATACGAACTAGCCAATGTATATAAATTTATGGGGCTTAGTGAAGATGCATTACGTTTTGCAAAAGAAGCAGCAAATGCTGATTTAAAAAACGAATGGTACCAGATTTTATATATTGATTGCCTTCATGCCAAAAGAAAATATGCAGATGCGGTTTCAGTTTATGAACGCATGATTAATATATTTCCTGTAAAACCACAGTATTATGAAGGAATGGCGCACGAAGCCATGTATGCCGGAAAACCTGAAAAAGCAATTAAAGCATACGAGCAACACGAGAAGCAGTTTGGTAAAAATGAAGAAATCACCATCAAAAAAATAAGTCTGCTCAAACAAGTTAAAAAATACGATGAGGCAGAAAAAAGTTTAAAGCAACTCATCAAAGATTATCCTGATCAAGCCCAGTATTACACTTATTTGGGCGAGTTGTATCAGCAAATAAAACAACCTGAAAAAGCATTCACCACCTATCAGGAAATTTTAAAACAGCAACCGGAAAATCCGTACATACATCTTGCACTTGCTGATTATTACAGAACACAAAAAAAAGATTCGTTATTTTTTAATGAAATCAAAATCGCATTTCGTAGTAAAGAACTGGAAGTTGATAATAAATTAAAAATCATGATTTCGTATTATGAAATGACCGATTTGTTTCCGGATTATCGCCCAAAAGCATACGAACTCCTGGATATTTTAAAAGAAGTTCATCCTAAAGAAGAAAAAGTGTGGAGTGGTTATGGTGATTTTTTATTCAGAGATAGAAAATTAAAAGAGGCAAAGGAATGCTATCAAAAATCTATTGATATTGATAACAGTAAATACATCGTTTGGAGTCAGTTAATGCTTTGCGATTATGAATTGAATGACTATAAAGCATTAGAAGAACATAGTTTAAAAGCTATGGATGAATTCCCAAATATGCCCAATGCATTTTTCTTTAACGGGTTAGCCAATAATCGACTAAAGCAATACAATAAAGCCATTCAATCGTTTAAGGAAGGTATTGATTTTGTGTATGAAAATATCCCATTACAGTTGCAGTTTTTAGTAAACATTGCTGAATCATACAATGCAACAAAACAATTTCAAAAATCAGATGAATCGTTTGAAGATGCCCTGTTTTTAAACCCAAATGATGCTTTGGTGTTAAATAATTATGCGTACTACTTATCGGTACGAAAAGAATTTTTAGATAAAGCAGAACGAATGTCATTTAAAAGTTTAGAGATTCAACCTAACAGCATTTCTTTTATGGATACGTATGCCTGGATTCTTTTTCAGCAAGGAAAATATAATGATGCAAAATCATGGCTGGAAAAAGCGTTAAATAAAGGTGCTGAAAATCGAGCTGTAATACTTGAACATTACGGAGATGTGTTGTTTAAATTAAATCAAGTGGATAACGCAATTGAATATTGGAAAAAAGCAAAAGATAAAGGAGGAAATTCGGATGCTCTGGATAAAAAAATTAGCGAAAAAAAATTGAATGATTAATTTTTTGATAAATAGTAAACGCTTTTCAGTTTTATTTCTTTTAATTGGTTTTATATTTTTTTCGTGTAAAAACAAAAAGCAAATTTCAAAAACCGAATCCCAACCTACTACTGTAATTACTCCGGATAGCACTACTAATGATAAATGTAAAATGGATTTTAAAAGTGGTAAAGTGCTTGCAAAATACCTAAAGGAGAACGAATTGGATTTTAACTATGCATCAGCCAAGTTTAATTGTAATCTTAATTTTGATAATGAAGAGCATTCCTTTAATGTAAGTGTGAGATGCAGAAAAGATAGTGTTATTTGGCTATCAATTTCTAAATTGGGAATAGATGCAGCAAGAGCATTAATTACAAAAGATACAGTTAAAATAATGCTTGGCTTAACCGAAAAAAAATATTTTATCGGAGATTTTTCATACATCAATGAGTTATTGCAAACAAATATGGATTATGATATGTTACAAGCGTTACTTTTTGGAAATAGTGCTAATTTTTATGATGAAGATGAAAAATTGAAACCCGGTAAAGACAAGGTAAATTGTAATTACTTTTTAAGTACGGTTAAGAAAAGGGCCGTAAAAAAAATCAACAACGGTGAGAAACAACCCGATGAAAATTATCAAACTATTTGGATGCATCCCGGAACGTTTAAGATAGTTATGCTTGAGTTTGATGATATAAAAACAAAACGAAAATTTAATGCCTGCTACGATGAATTTACTGTCATCGATCGTTTTTTAGCGCCTTATAAATTAGTTTATAGCATCACGGCTGAAAAAAATATCAAGGCAGATATTCAATATTCTAAAATTACGTTAAATGAACAATTAACTTTTCCATTCCGTATTCCATCTAGTTATGAGCCCATTCAGGTTAATAGAAAATAAACTGATAATTAGTGTTTTTGTTGCACTACTATTTGCACCATGGAATTATTATGCACAATCCAAGCAAAATAAAAAAGAGCTCGAAAACAAAAAAGCAAAACTTAAAAAAGAAATTAATTCTATTAATGAATTATTAAAAGAAACGAAAACAAGTAAAAAGCTATCCATGAATCAGGTAGCTATTTTAAATACCAAATTAAAAGTAAGAGAAGAATTAATACAAACCATCAATAATGAGATCTATTTTATGGAACAACAAATTCAGTTAAACCAACAGGAAATAGAACAGAAAAAAAACAAACTAATTCAATTAAAACAACAATATGCTCGTATGGTTTATTATGCTTATCGTAACCAGGATGCGTATAATAAATTGATGTTTATTTTTTCTTCATCAGATTTTAATCAGGCATATCAGCGCATGAAATACATTGAGCAGTTTAATGAGTTGAGAAGAAAGCAAGCATCAGAAATTGAAAATGCTAAAAAGATTGGTAATTTTATATTTACAGAAGAATATGATCGTGTAGCAAATTTAGAAATTGATGCAGAAAC
>CAZTCG010000004.1:8276-15408 GCA_964612005.1 uncultured Flavobacteriaceae bacterium
CTAAAAAAGAAATTGAAAATAAACAAGCTGAACTTAAGCAGAAAAAATCAGAGAAAACACAATTACTAACAGGAGAAGAAGAAGAAAAGAAAAATTTAGCTTCGGAGAAAAAAGAGCAAGAGGATGTATTAGCGCAACTTCAAGATAAAGAAAAACAGTTGAAAAAACAGCTCGAACAAAAGAAAAAAGATAGTGATGCTTTAACGGCAACAATTAAGAAATTAATTCAGGAAGAGATACGTAAGCAGCAGGAAGCAGAGAAAGCAAAACTATTAGCTGCTAAGGAAAAAGAAATTAAGCGTGAAAAAAATAAGGAAATAAGAAAAGAAGAAGCAAAGAAAAGGGACGGTACTACGGCGCCCGTTTTTGAATTAACTAAAGAAGCTGAATTAGTTTCAGCCGATTTTTCATCTAATAAAGGTCGATTGCCATGGCCGGTTTCAAAAGGTGTTATAACTGATGGTTTTGGTCAGCATGAACATCCATCAATAAAAGGATTTATAGTTGACAATAAAGGAATTGATATTTCTACAACAAAAGGAGCAATTTGTCGCGCATTATTTACAGGTGAAGTTACGGGTGTTGTTAGTGTGCCGGGCTCAGGAAAAGTTGTAATTATTCGTCATGGAGAATACTTATCGGTATATACCAATCTAGAAGCTGTTCAGGTAAAAACAGGTGACAAAATAACTAGTAAGCAAAATATTGGAACTGTTGCCTACAATGATGATGAAAACAAAACAGAAATGAATCTTCAAATCTGGAAAGGGCAAAAAATATTGAATCCTGAAGAGTGGATTTACCGATAAAAAAAAGCGAGCATTGCTCGCTTTTTTTATTATTCTTGAATCACTAATTTCTTAACCCATTTACCTTTATCAGATGAAATTTCTATAAAGTAAATTCCTGAATTTAATAGAACATCACTAACTGTTCCGTACAATTTACCTGATTTGCTTTCAATTTGTTTTTTGTGAATTAATCTTCCTGATAAATCCGTAATGCTCAATTCATAATTTCCGTTTTCTGCATCTAACAAATAATTGAAACTACCTGTTGAAGGATTTGGAAATACATTGAATTCAATATTTTTAGTCGAAATAGAATTTAAACCTACAAACGATCCGCAAGGTGCAATCGCGTTTGGTATTTTAGTCATTGTGTAAAAATCAATAAAACATGCGTAGTGCATACTGTCAATAAAAGGATTACGATTTCCCTGTATAGAATCTAAGAAATCATTTCTTGCAATTTCGTAGGCATCCGGTGGATCCTGATAATGCCAGGCTTTCAAAACTTCCTGGTCTTGACCATACTGAACGGTTGCACTAATAGGATTTGGGAAATTCCATAGATTACCGCCAACACCGGTGTAGCAGATTGATTGATACATAATAGCACGAGCAGCATTACCTTTATGTTCATCTCTAGGTTCATATACTTTTTTTCCTAGCACGTTAAATCCAACTTTTCCATCTAGAAAAGAAGACTGAACAGTGATTACTTCGCCCAAAGGATAATTGCTTCTTTCAGCATTTACATCATTCTGTTTAGTTGGATAAAGCATATGCTGATCATTATATTCAGGTTTTTCAGGATTATCGGCAGGATATGTTGGCATCCAAGTATGAGGAAAACTATGCTCGCGACTGAAATCATTACTTGTCCAGTCAAATGGTGGATTATATACAGCTTTATAGCCTGAATAAGAACATACCACGTATTTTCTTCCATCAGATGTATCTCTTGCTTCAAACAAATTAATCATTGTATTCGCATAGTTGCTGTAAAAAATAGAAGTATGTGGATTTACTTTATTATGTAAGTCAGTAATAAATGTTGGTGATGTTGTTGAAACACTTGAGTATTCATTTGCTGGCATCATGCTTGATGAGCTGGTGAAATTACCTGTTGCAGGTGGAACGGTAGTGTTATAGTTAATAAACGTTCCGTTTCCGTTATAGGAATAGATAGCTAATTGGTAAGTTTTACCAGCCCAAACATTAAATAATGTATTTTGAGTACCACTTCCTACATATTCTACTTTTGCATTGCCAATACGATCCCCTTTTTTATAAGCGATTCCATCCTGAGGTGCATCTGAAATTATTGAATTGCCCTCTTGTCGCAATACTAAATAACCATTCGGATTATCTGCTGCCGCACTGAAACTAAATCTTGCCCTGTAAGATTTAATGTTGTTAAAAGATAAGTTTGTTGCTTGAGTTGAAGGTTCAGTGGCAAGAGTACCACCAACTCCATAAAGGTTTATTACGTAGGCAGATTCATCTGCATCATTACTATTAATGGTTAGTATTGCTGAACGAGTACCAGAGGCAGATGGATTGAAACTCAATGTTAATGTTGAATTGGATTGTGGATTAACTGAAAATGCGCCTACTGGCGAAGTAATAGTATAGTCAGCAGAAGCGGGACCGGAAATAGTTGCAGTACTGATATCTAAATTTGCCAAGCCTAAATTTTCAACGGTAAAGTTTACAGGAGTTGCAGTTCCAATTGGTGAGGAGAAATAGGGCGAACTACCACCTGTTAAAATGGCTGTTGATCCATATTTTATATTTATATCAGAAGTAGCTGATATACCTGCAGTGATGTTAATGTCATCAATTGCCATGTTATTTCCTGTAACTTTATTGGTGAATTCCCATCTTATATAACGAGCTGCAGCAGCTGGAGTAACAGTAAAAGTGGTTAAGGTTGAGGTAATAGCACCGTCAACATAAGTTGCTAAATCATTCCATGTATTTCCATCTACTGATTCTCTCACTTTAAAAGTACCTTGCCAACCACCTCCGGTGTTGTTTCCTTTTAAAACATAAGTGGTTGTACCCATTTGACCACCAACAAATACTTGAATATAGTCACCAGTTTCATCAAAACGTCCTGCAGTAGAGCCACCAACACCTCCAGTTGCATATACATAATTGGGCGCTCCTACCGGATTTTCAAAATAGGTCCAGCCTGCTTGTGAAAACGTTCCGGTAAAACCGGTAAAGTTTTCGGTGCTTGGCAATGTTGCCTGTGCCATTAGTGCTGAAGTAAATAGCGCTAACCCTGCCGATAAAATTGATTTTTTCATTATGGTGTTTTTATATTTTTAAAATGTAACCTTAACTCCTAAAACATATCTTCTTAATTGTCCAAAAAATACGGATGCTGAATTGGCATCAAAATTTTGCAAACTGAAAGCGTTGTTTTGAGCATCACTAATGTAAACAGTATTTAGCACATTATTAATCGATAATAACAAATTTAGTTTCACTCCTTCATATTTTGTCTCGTATCCCGCACTCATGTCTAATATACCATAATCTGGCATTCGCCATGAATCTCTGTTTGCATTTGTTTTTTCTAATCCAAGCAAATCAAAGTTTGAATAATTTTTTCCAAAAAAGGTGTAACGAGGTTTGATGAAAAATCCTTTTACAATATAGTATTTAATAGCATTAGAAAACTGATGTTGTGCACTATTCCCTATGTGAACTCCTTTTGCACTAAATTCTTTTTGAAATTGTAAGACTCCATTGTCATCAAATACATAAACCGTTCTGTTGGAGGTATATGTCCAATCTGCAAGTGACAGTGCCCCTTCCCATTCCAGGTTCTTAAGAAACTTAGTATTCCAGTCAAATTCAATTCCTTTATGAGATGCGTCCATACCATTTACATTATATACTTCGCCATCGAGACCGGTTTGAGGATTGATTGGTCGATTTTTCCAAATGGTGTAATATATGTTTACATTAACAGCAAACAATTTATATTTTGCGCCGGCTCCAACTTCTTGAGAGATGATGAATTGATTTTCCGCATCATTATACTCTAAATTATCAACTGTATTTCCATTAAATACATTGTTGAATTTTGGAGCAACACTAAGCACACCAAAGTTAGCATACACATTGTAATGGTTGTTTAATTTATAGTTAGCACCCCCCTTAAGCGTAAATCCGGGGAACCATTTTTTCTTAGTCCGTGCATATCGCGCTTCGTCAGAATCAATGGTGTATCGCTTTGCACCAACTATGTATGTTGTGTCTTTTGGTGTTACTAAGTTTGAAAGGTATGAAACTATAAATGTTGTATCGCCTCTATTGAAAACAAAATTTGAGTTATTATAAATTTTATATTCTGATCCGTTATGCAATAAGGTGTCGCCGTATCCAATAACGCTTTCCAGAACATTTTCTTCACGATTATCCTTGAAGAAGTCAAACGCACGATTAAAGAATCCTTCTTTTTTACTCAATACAATATCTTTTTTAGCGTAATAATCTTTGCGTTGGTAACCTGTATAAGATCCTGTTGCAGTAGCAAAAGCGGTCCATTTATTTTTTTTATATTCAATTTGAGAAAATAATCCTCCCCAACTAACCAATCCATCATAGTTGTATAAAATCTTATCGCCCTCCCGTTTAATTTGATTTTGATAACGAGGATCTTTTAAGAAATAACCTTTTACCTGGTTAAAGTCGGAAGAATTCACAAAATATTCCCCACCCATTAAATCGTAAACTGTTCTGAAATGTAAACCTCTGTAATAACGTGCATCAATACCTAAAGTTAATTTAAATGCACTATCGAGTTGAATGCTTGCAGTAGACAAAGCACCATACCATTGATGGTTATTCATTGAAGCACGAATGATATTGGTAGAACGATGTTCTGTAGTGCTATAATTTGCATTGGAAGCACTAGTAAGAGATGAGTTAGCATTGGCATTATAGATGGGGTCTAATTTTATATAACCCGATACAGGATCGGTATTCACTGTATTTAAAGCACCTGTTCCGCCGCCATTACCATAAGATGCATAATAAACAGAAGAAATGGTTACTTTATCTGATACATTCCAAAAGTGACTTAAATTGAACAATGGTTTATGATAAAAATTGACAAACACATTGTATTCCTCTCCATTTAATGTTCCAACATTAGAATTGTATTGAAAAGGACGAGATCCAATATCTTTTGTTGTAATTCCACTTAATAACATATTGGCTTGAGGATCTTCAATACCTAATTTACTTGCAAAATTTTGACTATAAGCTCCAATGGTTAATTTATTATTACGTTGCCCATGTTTTTGTGGCGCACCATTTGCGCTCAATGAAAGTAAATGGCGGCTATTCACTTTCCATTGAAATTTTACAAAATAACTGTATGCTTCAATCCAGGTTTCATTTACCCAACCATCGCCGGTTTTATAACTTCCGGCAAACAGAAATCCAAATTTATTTTTAATTAAACCAGAGTTATAAGAAAGGGAAGTGCGTTGGTAATTATTATTGCCCCAATCTCTTTTGATGATTGTCTGTGGTTTTTGTTCGATACCGGTTGTAATAATGTTCATTGTTCCGCCAACAGAGGAAACGGCCAATTTAGTTGCACCTAAACCACGCTGTATCTGCATGGTTTTGGTAATTTCACTTAACCCATCCCAATTACTCCAAAAAACCGCACCGTTTTCCATATCGTTAACGGGAACACCATCAACCATCACGGCAATATTGGCTTGATCAAACCCACGAAGTGTTACACGCGAATCACCACTACCACCACCTTGTTCTGTTGCATAAACGCCTGGTGTGCTATTCATTACCATGGTAATATCCCTTCCTCCAATTTCTTCGGCAATTTTTTCCTGACTGATATTACTAATTGCTACGGGAGTTTCTCTAACTGTACCAATGTTTGCTGTAATTTCAACTTCATCTAACTGAACACTTTCCAAAGAAATGTTTAAAAACACATCTTTATCTTTTACAGAAACACGTTGAGTATATCCTTCGTATCCAACATAAAAAACTTTAAGATTATAAACACCAGGCTCAACTTTCAATGAAAAATTTCCGTCTAAATCGGTTACGACACCAACACCTGTTTTTAATGATACACTTGCCCCAATTAAAGTTTCATTTGTGGAAGCGTCCTTGATTACACCTTTTATAAAATATGTTTGTGCTTTTGCAATTGAAAAGACAAAAATTGAAAAAAACAAAAATATTTTTAAAAATTTCATAAAGAAAAAGATGTAATTACTGAATCATCAATTTCTCTGAAGTGATGGTTCCGTTTTCAAAACGTACCTCCACAAAATACAATCCTGTTGTTAGTTTTAATTCATTTTTGAATTGTATTTTTCCTTTTGGCAGATTGATTACTTCAACCATTTTTCCGGTAATATCAAAAATATGAATAGAACTTATTTTTTTATCAGCTGATAAAAATGTTACATCACCTGTTGAAGGATTTGGATATAATTTCACTTCAGAATACTTAACAGATGATTGTTCTTTTATTCCAACAAAGTTTGGATCGCATGTACAAGCGTGTTGTCCTAAACCACTGAATGTATTGTTAGGTAATGAATCCCACTCCGCAGGAGCAATAAATGGTGATGGATTAATAGATACACCTTTTTGAACACCCGATTTTCTTCGTAAGGTTTGGTCTTTTGTATAATATGCACCACAACTTCCATCATATAGTGGAGGGCAATCAGTCCAAGAATTAACAGGATCAACACCAATCTCCCCAAATATATCAGCATATATCCAGTTTCCTCCAATGTTTCGCTGTAAAGATAGTGCATCATTTCCGTTATGATAAATTGCGTAACTAGTATTATAATCAGGGCAAATAAATGTGTCTGCTACTGCTTGAAGAGCTGCATCAATAGGTAATTCATTGCCTGTTCCAGCTGGATTTCTTTTGTCAATTACCAATACCCAAACTTCATAAGGCTGAATAGTATGTTGTCCAAGTACAACCATTGCTTGATTGTTAACCTCAGCAACAGCAGCAGAAGTTCCGTTGTTATAACGTACAATTCGGTAATCGCCATTTATGGTAATTGGGTTAGGTGTTGGATTGTAAATTTCGAGCGCTTTGTTGTTGTTTGAGCCTTCAACATATTCCGAGAAAAACAAACCGGAACAATTTTGAGCATTTGATTGAAATGCAATAAATAACGTACTTGCTACTAGTAATAGTTTTTTCATAATCAATAAAATAGATTTAAGGTTTTGGAAAGTGGTTATGAAATAAGAAATTTCATTAGGGTGTTCACTTTCTTCTTACCTACAAAAATATATTTTTTTTGATACGT
>CAZTCG010000004.1:15418-17301 GCA_964612005.1 uncultured Flavobacteriaceae bacterium
GATACGTTTTTCATTACTGCATCAAGAATTAACAAAAAGGAAACAATTGTTTAAAGAAAAAAAATGTACAGAATGTAATTACCCGATTTTAATTACTAATTGTGTTATTTTTTTAAAAGGAACACAAGTAATTTAATTTGATTTAAATTTTGTAGTGCTACGCTAATTGGAGTATTGTAAAAATAAATTTGTTCCCAAGTTTGAAATTCATTGTCTTTATTGTTTTTACCATCTATATTCAAAACTTCACGCGCTATTTTTTGTTTGTTTTCAGGTATTAGTTTTAAAAAGGAAATAAGTTCAGATTTTAAATCTGTTAGATTTTGTTCTGCCAAAGTATCGTTACCAAATAAATACAAATTAACCTCTTTGAAATTAGTTGGATTTTCAAGATTTGAATAATCAACTTTTGAAAGTAATTTATTTTCAGAACGATTAAATAAATCTAATTTCATTTTTTCAATACGTAAATTAATTTCTGAAGCTAATTTTTGTTTTTCTTCATTGAAGTTTTTATTTGTGTCATTTTCATTTGTAATTAAATACAATTCACTTATGTTTTGCATTTGCTGATTAGAATAATAATTTTTTTCAGCTATTGTTGCACTTGGACGAGTATTTACCAACGCTAAAAATAACCCTGCTCCCAAACAAGTTACCAATGAAATAATGATGGTATTTGTTTTTGTTTCAGGATTTCTTATTCCGGCAGTAAAATAGACAGGTAAAAAAATGCCGATTAAACTAACTATTGCTGTAATTCCTAAAGCATTAGCTCCAGGCCAGTGCATTATTTTAAATAAAATGCCTAGCGATAAACAAATGGCAGAAAACATTCCAACCATCACAATGAATTTGTTTTTTAAATCAACACTCTCTTTTACTTTTAACACAAATAAGAGTGGTAAAAAAATTAAACTACAACTACCGATTCCTAAAACCAACATTGCAGCTGCACCCGGCCAGTGCATAAATTTGAATAAGATGCCTGTCATTACAAGAAAACTGGAAATAAATCCACTGATTAACATAACTTTTTTCATAGTGTAAAAATTTTTAAAAATTAATAGAGATAATGTTTCTTCTTCTATTTCCCATAACTCGGTTTTGTAAAACCTTTTAATTAACTCGGAATAGAGTTTCTCGAAGTCTCCATTTTCTTCGAGATTATTTTCAATTTGACAACAAATATGATCGAGTAGATTATCATGTAAATCCTGCAGTTGTATGCCACGTCTTTTGATGTCGGCAGAAATAAAATCAATTTGTTCGTCGCTAATTTTGTACATTTTAATCCAATGATTCTTCTTAATTCATTGCATTTTTAATATTCCAGCCCATCAAAAATTTCATCGTTTCAATAAACTCCTGAAATTCGGTTATTTTTAACTTAGCAGATTTTTTACCTTCCTTACTTAACGAGTAATATTTTCTTACTCTTTTGCCAATCATTTCAGTTTCTGTTTCCAAAACACCATCTGCTTCTAATGCGTGCAGAGTAGGGTAAAGAGCACCTTCTGTTAGTTGAATTTTACCTAAAGTAAGTTCTTTTACTTTAGCTGTAATTTCATAACCATACATTCGTTTGTTTTCCGATAGTAATTTTAAAATGATAGGTTTAAGCGTGCCTTTAATTAATTCAGAAGAATACATGTGTTATTTTTTTACAAATATACATAATATTCTTATGTATTGTATTCTTATGTAAAAAATAGTTTCATTTATTTCATTTTATGAAATTGAATTAATTTTCTAAAATATTACGTTATTAAAAACGATGTGCTAAAAAAATGATCAGTATGTAATAGTAAATGTATAAGCTTAATTAAGCAATTAAAGAGCCATTAAGCCTTCAATTTCAAGCGCTTGTTTATACACCTTAA
>CAZTCG010000005.1:0-16519 GCA_964612005.1 uncultured Flavobacteriaceae bacterium
AATAAGTATTTTCACTTTTTTATTTTTAATTACAATAAAAAAAAGAACTTCTTAAATAAAAAAACTAATTCACAATTTAGTTTTAGTAGCATAAACAATATAGTTGATTTTAAAAGTTGTTCTTTTAAGTACTTAATGATTATTTCTAGTTTATCACATAAATTCTAAATTGATTGTGCTTTTTGTTATTGGTTTTTTCATAAATTAAACAAATAAAAACACAGATAAAAGTTAAAGCACAAAAACAATTTAAACACATGAAAAATCATAATTACCAATCTGTTTTTAAATTAATTTTATTAGTGTCATTTTTTTTAGGACTTAGACATCCTTGTTTTTCTCAGAATGATACAGTTAGTAATTTAAAAATTGGCGGCTATGCTGAGGTTTATTATTCTTATGATTTCTCCAATCCACAAAATCATGAAAAGCCTGCATTTATTTATAATCATAAAAGACATAATGAGTTAAATGTTAATTTACTTTTATTAAAAGCAAATTACTCTACAAATTGGATGAGTGCAAATTTAGGATGGATGAAAGGAAACTACGCTCAATACAATCTTTCTGCAGAGCCTTCCGACTTAAGAGGAATTTATGAAGCAAACATAGGATTTGCCCTAAATAATAAAAAAAATATAAAATTAGATGCAGGAGTTTTTTCATCACATATAGGTTTTGAAAGTGCTATCGGCGCAGATTGTTATACTTTAACTCGATCATTAGTAGCAGAAAATTCACCTTATTTTGAAACAGGTATAAAAATCAGTGGTGAAACGCAAAATAAAAAATGGCTATTTGCTGGTTTGTTGTTAAATGGGTGGCAAAAAATACAAAGAACAGTTGCAGAAGAACAACCTTCTTACGGTCTTCAAATTCAATATAAACCAAGTAATAAATTAATGATAAACTACTCTAATTTTTATGGGCAAACACAGCCCGATACATCCACTATTTATAGATTTTATAATAATCTGTATTTAATCTCCGAGATAAGTTCTAAAATATCATTAATCGTTTCCTGTGATTTAGGAATTGATAAAAAAACCTCAAATAAATCTTATTCATGGATAGTGCCGGTTTGTATTTTAAAAATTAAAATAACAAATAAGACAGCTTTGGCGATAAGAGCTGAATACTTTAATGATCCTAATAAAGTAATGCTATCAGCGGTTAACGGAAAAGAGGCAAAAATAGTTGGTTCATCAATAAATGTAGATAAACGAATTCAGGATAAATTATTATTGCGTTTTGAAGCCAAACATTTTTATGCTTCAGAAAAAATATTCACTATTCATAATAAATTAAATTACAATAATTTCAATTTTACAACTGCGCTTTGTTTTCAATTTTAAACTATTGCATTTTTCTTTTGAAAAATTCTATTGCTAATTCGTAACCTATTAGTCCAAATCCTGAGATACTGCCTATACAATTTTTACCTAAGTAAGAAATATGCCTATAATCTTCACGTGAAAAAACATTGGAGATGTGTACTTCAACAACAGAAGTTTTTATTGCAGCAATTGCATCTGAAATAGCAATAGATGTATGTGTATATGCCCCTGCATTTAGTATGATTCCATCATAATTAAATCCACATTCATGTATTTTATTTATTAGTTCGCCCTCAATGTTGCTTTGATAATAATCTAAAGTAAGTTCTGAATTTTTTGTTTTCAGATCATTCATAAAATCTTCAAATGATAAATTGCCGTATATTTCAGGCTCGCGTTTACCAAGTAAATTTAAATTAGGCCCGTTAATGATGATTAATTGCATAAATTAAAAATTAATATTAAATCCTGCCCTGTATACCAATGGAGAGTTAAATGGTCCATACGTGTAAGGTGAGTTCGGTGTTGGTACAAATTCATACATTATTAATAAATAATAGCACGTATTTAATCCTAATTCGTTTCGGATACCTAAGCCTGCTAAATTTACATCTGCTATAGTCCGATTAGTTTTGCTTATCGAAAAATTATCCGGTACACTTAAAACATCATACTCAGCTTGTAAAAACAAATAGGGTAATGGCTTTACTCGAATAAAACTACCTAAGCCATAAAAAGTATATTTATATACAAAATTAATATCTCTAACGGTTATGTTTGTAAAAATCCCCTGCAGACCAACACTTAAGTATTTATTAAACTTATAGCCTACGTTAGGTGATAAATCAATTAAACTTCCATTACCTGTAAATTGAATGCCTAAATTGCCCCCGTAGTATAAACTGTCTTTCCATGTAATTTGAGGTTTGTTTTTAATTGGCTGAATCTTTTGCGAGCTCTGGGCATTTATAGTATAGATGCATACTAAAAATTGAATTAAAAAAAATAGGGGCCTTCTAAACATTTAAGTGTAAATTTACTAAAATTCATTTTTAATTAGAAGAAAGTTTTTATTGATGCAAACAGTAATTATAACAGGCGCCTCAGGAGGAATAGGATTTGAATTGGTAAATAGATTTTTAAATGCTGATTGGAGAGTAATTGCAATATCTAGAAATTGCTTAGAATTAGAGAAAATAAAAAATGACCACATTGTTTTACTTAAAGCAGATATTACTATAAAACCAGAAAGAGAAAGAATTGAAAAAATATGCTCAACTTTTTCAGATATTTCTGTTGTAATAAATAATGCTGGGGCCTTTCTCAAAAAAGATTTTTTAGCAATAACAGAAGAAGAATTAACTTCTATTTATAATGTAAACGTATTCTCACCATTTCATTTGATTCAAAAATTGATTCCTATACTAAATAAAAGTCAGCGCGCACATATTGTAAACATTGGAAGTATGGGTGGTTTTCAAGGGAGCGTAAAGTTTTCCGGTTTAACAGCATATAGTTCATCAAAGTTTGCAATTGCAGGTTTAACAGAATTATTAGCAGAGGAATTTAAAAATGAAAATATTTCATTTAATTGCCTTGCTATTGGAGCTGCTCAAACCAAAATGCTTGAAACAGCTTTTCCCGGATACGAGGCACCTGTAAGTGGAAAAGAAATGGCAGATTTTATTTTTAATTTTGCCACTATGCAATCTAAGTTTATAAATGGCAAAATCCTTCCTGTATCAGTTAGTACCCCATAAACTTTAATATTTTGAATCTTGGAAAAAGAATTTACATCCACACCAGACAATTGTATTTACGGTATAAGAGCCGTTATAGAAGCTATAAAAGCCGGAAAAGAAATTGATAAAATTTTAGTTCAAAAGGGCTTATCAAATGATTTATTTCATCAACTAAAAAAAGAAATCGCCGGAAAAGAAATTCCTTATCAATTTGTTCCTCCAGAAAAAATTAAGCGGTTAAGTAACGCCAATCATCAAGGTGTAATTGCCTTTTTAGCAAATATTACTTATTACAAAACAGATGAATTATTGCAAAGTGTTTTTGAGAAAGGCAAAATCCCTTTTGTATTAATTTTAGATCGCGTAACAGATGTAAGGAATTTTGGAGCGATTGCACGTAGTGCTGAATGTGCAGGAGTTGATTTTATTATTATTCCTTCGCGTGGTGCTGCACAGATAAATTCTGATGCCATTAAAACTTCTGCAGGCGCTTTGCATCGTATTCCAGTATGCAGAGAGGATAATTTGAAAAATATCATTGAATATTTAAAAGAATCAGGATTGAAAATTTTTGCTTGTCACGAAAAAACCGAAAATACTATTTACAGTTTTAACTATTCTGAACCACTTGCAGTTATAATGGGTTCGGAAGAAAATGGAATTTCTGGCGAATACTTAAAGCGTTGTGATGAACAAATAAAAATTCCAATGGCAGGTACAATTTCATCTCTAAATGTTTCAGTTGCAACAGGAGTAATTTTATTTGAAGTGCTAAAGAATCGATTAAAAATTGGTTGAGTTTACTACAACTTTTCTTTGAGTTGCATTAAATTCTTAATTTCTTACACCAATTTTTTACAATTGCCGTTTATTCTTCGGCTAAAATATATCGGCTTTATCCCAAATTGTTCTGCTCCAATGATATCCGCATCCCAATCATCGCCTATCATTACTGCTTCCGATTTTAAAGCTGAAACATGATTTAATGCGTATTCAAAAATGCGAGAATCGGGCTTATTAAAGCCAATCTCTTCCGAAATAAAAATGTTTTTGAAATAATGGTTTAAATTACAATTCTCTATTTTGATATGTTGTATTTCTTTGAATCCATTTGTAATAATATGCAAATGATATTTACTAGATAGGTAATCTAGTACCTCAATTGTACCTTCCACCAATCCTTTTTGTTGAGGAGACCTCATGATGTAATTTTCCTCTAATACAATTCCTAATTCTTTATCATCATAACCAAAGTACAGCATGGTATTTGTAAATCGTGATGATCGTAATTGTTCTTTAGTAATTAGATTTTTTCTGTACAGAGCCCATAAATCTTCATTTACATGAAGATATGTTTTATAAAATGCATCTGGTAAACATCCACATTTTTGAGAAAGAGTATATTCGTGTATGAGCTCAAAAATTGTTTTTTTTGAATTATTCTCAAAATCCCACAGGGTGTTATCTAAATCAAAAAAAATATGTTTAATGTGAGTATACATCAATCAAAAAAATTTAAATTCAGAAAAAACTTGGAAAAAAGTACTGTGATGAAAAATTAATTTCCTTTATACACGTATACATTAAATACAAATGGAGAAATACGTTTAATTTGTTCGCTGCGTTTAAGGCCTCTTAGCGCGTTTCTTTTTGAAAGTAATAAGTCATTTTTCAATTCCTCATCTTGGATATTATTTATTATTTCGTTAATGTAAACTGATTTACTCGCGAAACTTGTTCCTTCTGCATTTTGGTTTTTACCACTTACAACACCAATAACATTTCCATATTCATCAATTAATGGCCCACCACTATTACCCGGATTTAAAGGGATGGAAATTTGATACATATTGGTATCTCCTAATCGAGTTGAAGAAGAAATGGATCCTTCGCCATAAACTATATCCTGAGAAGGATAACCTAAAGTAAATACATTTTCACCTAAATCACTTTCTATAACTTTAAATGAGTAAGGTAAATCTTTAAGTTTTAAAGCATCAGTGCTATCAATTTTTAAGAGAGCAATATCCAAATGACTATCGGTATAAACAATTCGTGCTGATAATCGATCTGTATTTGTATTTTCAATAAAAATAGAATCGTTTCCTTTAACTAAATGTAAACTGGTTATAAAGTATCCTTTATTATTAATTGCAAAACCGGTTCCTGAAAAATTAGCGGGAGTTAAAGTGCTATTTTTCTTTTTTTCGTTTTTAGAAATACCATTTATGATTTGATTTTGCGAGTTTTTAATTGCGCTCATCTCACGCTTTAATTCGGTATAATCGGAAGATTGTTTTTTAGATAAAAATCCCCCTGAATTTAATGCATAAACAGTTAAGATAACAGTAAAAAGAGCGACTGAAGCAGCAATAGCAGAAATTTGAATATAATTTCTAGGTTGTTTTTGGATGGATTGAATATTGTTTGTTCCAAACTCCTGTTTATGAATTTTTTTGAGTTTGCTCTTAACATGTTGTTCCCTGGCGTTTTCTTGAAGAATGAGGATAAAATTTTTGTGATTTTCAAATTCTATTTTAAATGCTTCATCTTGCATTAAACGATTTTCAAATCCACTTTTTTCTTCCTCATTGAGCAAGTTATTTAAGTACGCGTCAAATAAATCTATATTTCTCATTTTTCAATCATTAAAATACAAACGTTTTAAACGTTGTAAGCATTTATATTTTTGATTTTTCGCATTGTCAGCATTGGTATATCCAAATTTTTCAGCTATTTCTTCCATGCTCAACTGACGGATGTAAAAATCTTCGATTAGTGTTTTACAAGGTTCACCTAATTCAAGCAAACTCGAGTTCATTTTACTAAATTGAACTTCTTTCTCTTTGTGTTCATTCACTTCATTTGCAACATCAACATAAGAGCCATCATCATCATTTAATTTAAATAATGATTTATTTTTGTTGAGTTGTTTAAGCCATAATCGTTTAGAAATGGAATAAACGTAAGTTTGCAATGAACACTGAAGTTCAAAATTGTTTTTCTTGCAATTATTATAAAGAACTAGAATGGTTTCCTGGTAAATATCTTGTGCTTCTTGCTCATTACCATTGTTGTTAAGTATATGTTTCAGAACAGGTGGGTAAAATTTTTTATACAAAGCAGATAATACTTTATCGTCATCTAATTTTAGTCCCGAAATAAAATCACTGTCCGAAAATTGTTTTTTAACAGCCATAAGCCATTCAAGTCATTAATACTTTAATTATGCAAAAGTAACCCAATTCGATTAATTTACTAAAAACATTAACTGGTAATGTAAATAGTGATTATTTATTTAGGCTAATTTCACCCCTTAAGTTTTTGGATAATAATTCTTTCTTTTTAGTTAAGCTGAGTGGAAGAGCTAGCACATACATTAGTTTAGTAACAGCAGCTTCAAGTGTAATATCTTCGCCACTTAAAACTCCTGCTTTTTTTAAAAGAGAACTTGTTTCGTATTTGCCCTGAACAACACTTCCTTCCAAACACTGAGTTACGTTGTAAACGATGATATTGTTTTTAACTGCCTGTGCAATTTCGTTAATGAACCAATCTTCGGTTGGGGCATTTCCGGCACCAAAAGTATGTAAAACAATAGCTTTGAGGCCGTTAATTTTAACAATTGATGATGTAATTTTTTTACTGATACCCGGAAATAGTGGAAGGATAACAATATCATTATCTAATTGTTTATGTACAATTAATTTTTTTTTCGGTTTTTTTAGGATGTAGTTTGAATGGTATTCAATATTTACACCTGCTTCAGCCAATACAGGATAATTTGGCGACTTGAATGCATCAAAATGCGCCGCATTATACTTTAAGGTACGATTACCTCTATATAATTCGTATTCAAAGTAAACGGCTACTTCCGGTACAGCAGGTTGATTGTTGATTTTTGCTGCAGCAATTTCAATTGCAGTAATTAAATTTTCTTTTCCATCAGTTCTAATTATTCCTATTGGTAATTGTGAGCCAGTTAATATAACAGGCTTACCTAAATTTTCTAGCATAAAGCTTAATGCTGATGCCGTGTAAGCCATAGTATCTGAGCCATGCAGAATTACAAATCCGTCAAACTTTATATAATTTGCCTCAATAATTTCTGCCAACTGAATCCAAATTTTTGGATGCATATTGCTACTATCAATTGGCTCTTTAAAAGAAATACTTTCTAATGTTACCGATAGGCGCTGTAATTCCGGAACCTCATTTTTTAAATGCTTAAAATCAAATGGTTTTAAAGCACCAGTGGCATGACTTTGCACCATGCCAATAGTACCTCCGGTATAAATTAGTAAGATTTTTGCACTCATAATAAAAAACTAATCGTTAGTTTTTTATTTTAATAAATTAAAACGGTAAATCATCCTCAGCAGTTGTCTTACTGAAATCAGAAACAATTGCTGTAGCAGGATTTACATCCGATGTTGAAACACTTTGTGTTGAAGGAGCTGCCTTTTGATTTTGAACGCGCTCAATTCTCCATGCATCAATAGTGTTGAAATATTTAACATCACCTTGAGGGCTAGTCCATTCTCTGCCTCTTAAATTAAAAGAAACTTTTATTTCTTCGCCTACATTGTAATTATCGATAATTGATGTTTTATCTTGCGTTAACTGAAATGTAACGTGTTGCGGATATTGAGAGGTATGATCTATAGTCAATACGAACTCTCTTTTTTTGAAACTATCTTTTACCTGTTGTGTTTCTTGTTTTAATTTTAAAATTCCTGTAACTTCCATTGTACTTGATTTTTTATGTTATTGATTATTAATTTTTACAGATTATAAGTGCCCATGCCTCTTTTACTTTATTTTGATGAAGTAAATTTTTAACTTTTTCGTGAAGTTGTTCATCATTTAAAATAGAATTAGCTTCTTCTTTCATTCCATTAATTTCTACTGTATCTGGTAATACTTCTATGTTGCCTAACATTCCTAATTCATTACCAGTAAGTAATTTACTATTCTTAATTTTCTCCGGTAGTGCATCTACGCCAATACCTAATGTTGTAATTGGTTTTTCCAACTCAAACAAAGCGTTACCATTTGCTCTACAATACCAATTTCCACCCATGCGCGCCACTAAATCTATTTTTTGCTGATCAATGTTGTTTGTTGCGCCAAGCACCTCCTCGTTGATGTGGATCATTTGGACTTCAGAAAATATTAAATTACCTGCGCCACCTGTTTTTCCAAGTTCTTTTACTTCGGTTACTTTACACTCTAACTGAACTGGAGATTCAGCAACTCTGAATGGTTTAATGGTAACAGATGGAATTTTTGTAAACCCGGATTTTATGAATTCGTCAGTACCTTTTGAATACGGGCTACTAGCCAGTGACATTTGCTGAACCATGTTGTAAGTTACAACATTAATAACCACTTCCGGTACCTCTAAAACATTATCGTGAGTATGTTTAGTTTCACCAGTTCTTCCACTTCTGTTAGGAGAAAATATTAATATCGGAGGATTTGATGAAAACACATTAAAGAAACTGAATGGAGCTAAATTTGGACGACCTTCTTTGTCAATAGTGCTGGCAAAGGCAATTGGCCGAGGGCCCACAGCTCCCATTAAATAGGCATGCAGCTGAGGTATAGCTAGTGTTTTTGGATCAATACTTAACATCATTCAAAATTAAGTCATTATCATGAAAATTAAACAACATAATTTCAAAAGAATATAAACAATTTTAAATGTTATTTTGACAATTTAATAAAATGCAAAAGCCGTGAAAAAACACGGCTTTTGATGAATTAATAAACAGATGGGTTATTCTTTTAAATCAAAAGATTCTAAAAACTTAGTGGTATAATTTCCTTTGCGAAATTCTTCGTTTTGCATTAAACGTAAGTGAAATGGAATGGTTGTTTTAATTCCTTCAATTACATATTCACTTAATGCACGTTGCATTTTAGAAATGGCTTCTTCACGAGTTTGCGCAACGGTAATTAACTTACCAATCATACTATCATAATTTGGAGGAATGGTGTATCCACTGTAAACATGGCTATCCACACGGATGCCATGACCACCCGGAGTATGAAGTGTAGTTATTTTTCCCGGTGAAGGGACAAAATTCATGAATGGATTTTCCGCATTGATTCGGCACTCAATTGCATGCAATTGAGGATAATAATTTTTCCCTGAAATTGGAACACCCGCTGCAACTAAAATTTGTTCACGAATCAAGTCATAATCGATTACTTCTTCGGTAATTGGATGCTCAACCTGAATACGCGTGTTCATTTCCATGAAATAGAAATTGCGGTGCTTATCAACTAAAAATTCAACTGTTCCCACACCTTCGTAACCAATAGATAGAGCAGCTTTTACGGCTGCTTCTCCCATAGCATCACGTAATTCAGGCGTCATGAATGGAGAGGGAGTTTCCTCAACAAGTTTTTGATGACGGCGCTGAATAGAACAATCACGTTCACTTAAGTGACAAGCTTTTCCATATTGATCACCCACTACCTGAATTTCGATGTGACGAGGTTCTTCAATAAATTTTTCCATGTACATGGCACCATTGCCAAAAGCTGCTTCAGCTTCTTTGCTTGCGGATTCAAAGTTTGGAGCTAAATCTTCTTCTTTCCAAATAATGCGCATTCCACGTCCACCGCCACCTGCAGTAGCTTTAATAATTACAGGATAGCCAATTTCCTTTGCCTCCTTAATTGCTTGATTAACATCTTCCAGTAAACCGTCAGAACCTGGAACACAAGGAACACCGGCTTTAATCATTGTAGCTTTGGCATTGCTTTTATCTCCCATTTGATTAATCATTTCGGGAGAGGCGCCAATAAATTTTATTTTATGGTCGCGGCAAATGGCTGAAAATTTTGCGTTTTCAGATAAGAAACCATAACCCGGATGAATGGCATCAGCATTTGTAATTTCTGCGGCTGCAATAATATTTGCCATATTCAAATACGAATCCTTGCTTGGCGGAGGGCCAATGCAAACAGCTTCATCAGCAAATTTAACATGCAATGATTCTTTATCGGCCGTTGAGTAAACTGCAACCGTTTTAATTCCCATTTCTTTGCAGGTACGAATTACACGTAGCGCAATTTCTCCACGGTTGGCAATCAATATTTTTTTAAACATGGTATTAATTATTTAATGTGTATATTAACTAATGTGCTGATTATTTTAATTATGATTTATTGTTTTTTGAACTTGAGATAATTTTACCTAAAATCTTACAAATCACTTCTAAATCTAATAGTAACTTATCGTTTTTTAAATATCCCATTTTAAAACATATTAATAGCCAGTATTTCGTTTCCTCGGCTTCCTTTGCAGCAATTTTTAGTTTATGAATAAAGTTAGCCTTACTTTCGGCGCTTTGCGACTCATAAATATTTGCTCCAATGGAAGTGCCAGATTTACTTAATTGATTAGCAATTGTAAATTATCTTTTTTCCTGCAAATCATCTGTTAATTTTAAAATTTCAATTGCAAAATTGAACGAGTGTTTTAAAATTGGATTATCTGCTTGATTGTAAGTCATCCCACTATCCTTTACAAATTAATTTAAGGCCGTTTCATTAGCACATTAACCAATTAGCTCATTTATAAATTAAGAAGGATCTACTAAAAACAAAGGTTGATCATACTCAACTGGTGTTGCATCATTAACCAACACTTTTACAATCTTACCTTTAACCTCACATTCAATTTCATTGAATAATTTCATGGCTTCAATGATACAAACCGTTTTACCTGGAGTAATTTCATCCCCAACATTTACAAACAAAGGTTTATCAGGTCCTGGAGAACGATAAAATGTTCCTATCATAGGCGATTTTATGGTAACATATTTACTATCATCGTTTGCAGGAGCAGCAGGTTTTGCATCAGCTGGTTTTTCTGAAGTTGGAGCAGAAGGCACAGCTATTGGAGCCTGAGCCGCTACTTGTTGAACCGGAGCTGGAACAGCTGTTTGGTAAACAACCGCAGGAGCATCCTTACGCGTGTTTGTTTTAATTACAATTTTAACTTCTTTAGTTTCTAATTCCACTTCACTTACACCTGATTTAGATACGAATTTTATCAGGTCTTGAATTTCGTTTAGTTTCATTTTTTAATTGTGTTTGTTATTACTTGTTTCTGAATTAATATGCCCAGGTTACCCAAATGCTTCCCCAGGTGAATCCGCCACCGAAGGCAGAAATGATTAAATTATCTCCTTTTTTAAGTCTGCTTTCATAATCCCAAAGTAATAATGGAATTGTTGCAGCAGTTGTGTTTCCATATTTTTCGATGTTCATCATAATCTTTTCCTCTGGAACACCAACTCTGTCAGCTGTTGCATCGATGATACGTTTATTTGCTTGATGAGGCACAAGCCATTGAACGTCATCGCCTTTTAAATTATTTCTTTCCATAACCTCAGCACTTACATCGGCCATTCCTTTTACAGCGAATTTAAAAACCGCCTGCCCTTCCTGACGAACATAATGTAGTTTATTATCGACGGATTCGTGTGAAGGTGGATATGCTGATCCTCCACCAGGCATATAAAGCAGGTTTCTGCCTGATCCATCTGCCTTGAGAACAAAGTCTTTAACACCAACATCTTCGCTAGTTGGTTCTAAAAGTACGGCGCCAGCACCATCGCCAAAAATAATACATGTTGCTCTGTCGGTATAATCAATAATGCTCGACATTTTATCTGCACCAATAACTAATACTTTTTTGTATTTACCTGTTTCAATAAATTGAGCTCCGGTTGCCAAACTATAGATAAAACCTGAGCAAGCAGCAGATAAATCAAAACCCCATGCGTTTTTTGCACCTATTTTATCACAAATCACATTAGATGCTGAAGGGAATCCATAATCAGCAGTGATAGTACCTACAATTACTAAATCTAGTTCTTCAGCGCTAATTCCTCTTTTCTTTAACAGATCTTCAACAGCATGAACACACATTTCTGAAAGTCCTTTACCTTCCCCTTTTAAAATTCTGCGTTCTTTAATTCCGGTACGTGTGGTAATCCATTCGTCGTTAGTATCAACCATAGTTGATAGCTCATCATTGCTTAATACGTAATCGGGAACATATCCGCCAACGGCTGTGATTGCTGCTTTAATCATAATTTAATGAAATACTTTTTTAATTTTTTCAGGTAAACCTGCATTTACCACATCTTTTGCTTGAATTAACATGTTTTTAAATGCAAGTGGGCTTGAAATTCCGTGCGCAATAATTGCTGTTGAATTTATACCTAAAATTGGGGTACCGCCATAAATTTCATAATTGAAACGATCAAAATACTCATCTGATCTGCCTCTTTTTAAAATAATTCGGTAAAACGATTCTGCCATTTTCAGTACTACATTTCCAACAAAACCTTCACAAACTATAACATCGGCTTTATCATTAAAAAAATCTCTTCCTTCAATGTTGCCAATGAAATTGAAATCTTTTGTGTCTTTCATTAGGTTGAATGCTGCTTGCGCCACTAAATTTCCCTTTTCAGGTTCTTCACCAATATTCAATAAGCCAACTTTAGGTTTATTTATTTTTAATACATTTTCAGCATACAATGAACCTAAAATACCAAACTGATAAAGCACATCTGGTTTGCAATCTGCATTAGTCCCTACATCTAATATTAAACCATATCCTCCTGATAATTTTGGCAATATTGTAGCAATACATGGTCTAATTACTCCCGGAACGGCTTTAACCGAGAACATACTTCCAACTAGCATTGCTCCAGTATTTCCTGCACTACAAAAAGCCTGTATCTGATTTTCTTTTAGTAATTTAAATCCTACTGAAATGCTAGAGTCTAGTTTTTGTGTAAGTGCTTTAGTTGGGTGTTCGCCCATTTCAATTACCTCAGTAGTATGAATGAACTCAAACGCCGTATAATCAAAATTGACCGAGTTGAAATAAGCTTTTGCCTTATCTGAATCTCCGATTAATACAATTTTAACATCAGTTGGAAAATGAGAAACAGCTAACATAGCCCCTTCAAGCTCATTTTTTGGAGCATGGTCACCGCCCATGATATCAAAGCCAATTTTCATTTACTTAGTTAATTTTTTTAAAGCGCTAAAAAACGATTTTTTTTAATACAATCCTATTTTTCAAAAATTAAGTTTTTCACTTTTTTTTAATAAAAATTGTTCATTTTAACCCTTAAAAACAAAAAAAACAGGCTTTTTGGCCTGTTTTTTATTAAAAATTGCTGTTTTGCAATTATTTAGTTTTTTCCATTACAACTTTACCTTTGTAATACAATTTACCCTCAAACCAATGAGCGCGGTGCATTAAATGCGTTTCACCGGTAGTAGAGTCAACAGACAAAGTTGCTGCTGTTGCTTTAAAGTTAGCTCTTCTTGTAGCTGTACGTTGTTTTGAATGACGTCGTTTAGGATTAGGCATTTTATTAAATTTTTAATTGTTTTTAAATTTTACTTTTTTAAGTTCTTCCCAGATACTACCCTGAGTTGAATTTGGTTCGTCCTCAACCGAAAAATTATTTAATTTTTTTAATGTTTCTTCATCACATTTATACAATTCACTATCAATTTCGCATGGAACTCTTCTGATTGGAAGAGAAACAGTAATGAATTCATAAACATATTTTGTTAAATCCACTTCAGATTCTCCGAAAGGCAAAACAATTAAATTGTCATTACTTTCAGATACATCTCCGTGCTTTAGGTACATGGTTTCATGAGTTTGAACAGGTATATTATAATCACCCGCACATCGGTCACATTCAATCCCTAACGTACCTTTTAAATTAAAATTCAATGTTATTACTGAATTTTGTTTAATAAAATCAATAGACAAAATTACATCTGCTTTCTTGATTTCAGAATACTCAAATTGTTCAAAGAACTTGTTTTTTACCTGATATTCAAATAAATGAGAACCAACTCCTAAACCACCGAACTGAATTATCAATCTCTCCGACCTCATTTTTATTCGAAAAAGGACGGCAAATATATAATTTTTTTATAAATAAGTTATAAACTCAATTAAGATTTTGATTAAAATGCAATAAAAAGTGGTTGAAAGCGCTTAATAATTAAAATTACCCTTAATTATTTTAAGATTTTTTCTTTTGTCCCAAACTTTAAGCTCGTAGTTATTATTTCCTTTTGGAATAGAGTTATCAAGGTTGCAAAATAATTTAGCGTTTTTACTTTCATGTTCTATATAATACCATTTCCCGTTAATGTAAAGTTTAAAGTCGCCAATGCCACTTAAATTATCAGAAACTGAAAATTCAAGTCTTTTGAGCGCTCCTTTTTTAGATCTTTTAGTTTCAGAAACCTGAGGTGGAATTGTGTCGGAGGTAACGTAAAAAACACCTAATTTTTTCGATGAACCAACAACAAAGTCTCCTTCCATTTGGCCTCCACAGTAATTATTAGAGCTTTTTTCAACCACACAGAGTTTGGAGGTGTCTGTAAAAAGTGACAAAGGTTTGATTTTAATGGTAAATGGCAAAAATAAAGCATTCACGTTAGCCTCTATTTTGTACTGATAGCTGTTTTTGTCTTTTAAAAGTCTGTTCAAGGAAACGTCTACATCATTAAAAAAGGTTTTTTCTTTAAAAAGTACTTTTGCATCGGTATCAAAAAGTGTTATTTCATTATTGCAATCGTATTTTTTGACTGTCTTAGGTTTTAATTCGGTTAATTTTTTTCTTTTTACAGAAAGGTGAGTTACGCTTTTGTTTCCCTTTACATCGGTTAAAACTAGTTTTAATTTATGTTCGAGTGTATCTTTTAAATAGAGTTCGCCATTTCCTTTTATATTTTTAAAAATCTTTAAATCTTCGTTTTTACTTAAAAAACATTTTTGGATTTTTTGAGATTGGAGATTTCCTAATTCGGTAAAACAATTAATGTATTTTGATTTGTCAAATGCAATGGTATCAAAAACATGTTTATAATATGTTGCGCCATCTACAAATAGTTCAGCGTCATAAATTTGGTTTGATGATCCATTTAATTCATGTTGATCAAATGCAGTAAAACCAAAACCAGAGCATTCAGGCAGTAAAATAGTGCCATCCAAATAAACTTCTTTTAATTTGTTTATGCCTGAAAGGGAGTTTTTTACTATTGTTGTGGGGATATCCTTTTTTGCTATTATAAAAGGATGGTCTAAATCAGTAGTTTCAAAAAAATAAATGCGTTTTAAATCAGGAGCAACAACATCAGAAAAATCAAAGTAAGAAAACGGGTTTAATGCCTCTTCAGTTTTTTCATCTCTTATTTCAAAATGTAAATGTGGTGCTTGTGAGGCACCGGTATTTCCAGAGTAGCCAATTATTTCAGACTTTTTTACGGGTAACTCTGATTTATCAGGATAAATTTCAATTTCAAATGTTTCTTTTACTCTTTGTTTATTTCTTATGTAATTTTCAATTTTTTCGGCAAAATGATGCTGATGTGCGTACGCACTTACAATACCTCCTGGATGAGTGATATAAATGATTTTCCCATAACCATAAGTAGATACTTTTATCCGTGACACATATCCATCATCTACACTGTAAATAGGTAAATTTTTAACCGGATCTGTTCTTAAATCAAGTCCGGCATGAAAATGATTTGGCCTTAACTCAGCAAAATTTCCGGTTACCACAATATTGTCGAGTGGATAAGCTAATTTGCGCTGAGCAAAATATAAATTGGAAATAAATAAAAATAAAAGGAAATAAAAATTCATTTTTCTAATGATTTAATACTTGTCTCATCAATACAGATTATATCATCAACATTTTTTTGATATCGTATTTGTTTGCTTGTTGAAATGCCTGTTGTTTAAAAAAAGATAGTTTACTATCGTCTGCTAAAATGCGTATTGCATTTTCCGCCATTTCTTCAATATTTCCAACATCACTTAAATAGCCTGTTTCACCTTGAATATTTACTTCGGGCAAACCACCTGTGTTTGATGAAATTACAGGAATTTTCATGGCCATAGCTTCAAGAGCCGCCAAACCAAAACTTTCAGTTTCTGATGGTAAAATAAATAAATCGCCAACACATAATAACTCTTTAGGGTCAATGATTTTACCAACGGAATGGATATCGTTACATGTGTTTAATTCTCTGCAAAGCTTTTCAATATTACTTCTTTCCGGACCATCGCCTATTAAAATTAATTTAGCAGGAATTTTTTTTCTAATTCTGTCAAAAACACGCAACACGTCATCTACTCGTTTTACGGCCCTGAAATTGGAAACGTGTACGATAATTTTTTCTCCGTTTGGCGAATAGTATTTTCTATGACATTTATGAACTTGAGAAATGTTCTGGTATTCAGAAATATCTATAAAATTAGGGATAACATGAATTTTGTTTTTAATTTTAAAAATACTTTGAGTATCGTTTTTTAAACTTTCAGAAACTGCAGTAACTGCATCGCTTTCCTCGATAGAA
>CAZTCG010000006.1:0-7163 GCA_964612005.1 uncultured Flavobacteriaceae bacterium
TTGAGAAACGGTACTTTGTGATAAAGGAAGTTCATCTACAATGTCACCACATATACATGAACTTTTTTTTAGTAATAATCGTAAAATTGCGATTCTTGCAGGATGTGCTATAGCTTTTGCAAAGTCTGCAATTTTATTGTCTTTTAATGTAAATTCCTCTTTTTTTGCTATTCCCATTTTAGTGGGTGGTTAAAATTATAATCGCAATATTACGATTAAAATAGTTACATTAAGTTAATTTAGTATGAATTTTTAGGCAAAAAAAAAGCCCCAAAATTTGGGGCTTTACTAGTGGGATTCCAATATCAATTATTCGTGAGAATTGTTTCTTGGTCTTTCCTCTCTTGGACGAGCTTCATTTACAATCATCTTTCTTTCTTTGAAATCAGTTTGATGTAATGATTCGATTGCTTTTGCTCCTGAAGAACCATCAGCCATTTCAATAAAAGCAAATCCTTTTGATTTACCTGTGAACTTGTCTGTCATGATTTTTACAGATTTAACTTCTCCAAATGAACTAAATAATTTGTTTAGTTCATTTTCACTTGCTTTGTAGCTAAGATTTCCTACGTAAATTGTCATTGTGAAAAAAATTTATAATGAACAAAGGTAAACTATTTATTGAAACTGCAAAGAAAATCTAAAAATTATCTGGATTACTTTTCACCCCACCTGAATGTGTTTTGTGATAAATCACACAAATCGATAACCCGGTTAGTAACTGTTTTAGCCAAATCCTCCATGTTTTGGGGCTTACTGTAAAAACTTGGCGATGCCGGACAAATAATCGCTCCCGCCTCAGTAATAGCCTTCATGTTATTAATATGAATACTATTTAAAGGTGATTCTCTTGTAACCAGTATCAGTTTTCTTCTCTCTTTTAGCATTACATCTGCCGACCGGGTTATTAAATCATCACTTATCCCATGAGCAATTCTGGCTAATGTTCCCATACTGCAAGGGCAAACAATCATGGCATTAAATTTTGCTGAACCCGATGCAAATGGAGCAAAAAAATTATTCTTTTCATAAAAAGTAAATGGATAGTCCTGATATTTCTCGTTGTCAAGTTCATATTTCCAAACATCTTTCGCGTTTTTACTCATCACAACCCCAACCTCTGCAATTTGTTCTTGCAAGTTCAATAAACTATCCAGTAAAACTTTGGCATATATTGAACCACTGGCTCCGGTGATGGCCACCACTATTTTTAATTTGTTACTCATTTCCTGAAGAGTTAGGTGTTATGATGTAATTTAAACTTAATGAAACACAGTTATTGTATAATCCTCTGTTAAAATTTCGTTGCCAAAAATTCCCTAAATACACATTTCTATTGTATTCACGAATGGGCAATAAAGAATAGGTATATCTGAGATTAACAAAAAGATGTTCGTTCAATTTATATCCTGCCCCCATATTATAGCACAAATCAAATTTTTTAAGACTTCCCTTGTAGGCACCCACCATTCCGTTTTCCTCGTAGTTTGAAAATAGATATGACCCACTTATCCCCAATTCGAATCGGTATTTTGACTTATGATTATAAATATAAAGCCAAGGTACCTCAATATAATTTAAACGTAATAGATAATAATTTGGATTTTGAATGGTTGCATTACTTCTGCTTCCCTTTTGTATATAACTTAATCCAAAAACGTATTCCGAACGATCACCGGTTTTTCTATTGATGTATAAGCCCGAATTTAACCCTAATTTATTGTATCCGCCATAAGTATCTCCATCAACTTGAGTTCCGGATAAGCCACCAGATAAAATCAGTCTGAATCTTTCATCATCCTGCGCATAAAACAAATGTATGCTCCCAAAGTAAACCAACAAAATCAGAATAAGTTGTTTTGTCATGTGCAGTTTTTATTTGAACAAATAAATTAAAAAACAAAAATACATTACTTGATGGTATTAATTTAATTAAAATCAAGTTCAATCAAAATTAAACCTACTTTTTGAGATACTATTAAACATGAAATTAAATAATAAGATATAAAAGCAATTTAATTATTTATGCCCAGAATTATTTTACTTTTTTCAGGAAGCGCTTCATGATGCGAAAAACTTACTCTATTTCTTGTGGTTAACTTAACCTGAATGTCGTATTTAAAACCAGAAAAATAAGATGCCTCTACTTCGCCAATAAGTTGTGGATTTTTTTTGTTTTTATCTTTTGTTAAAAATAATTGCTCTGGTCTAATCACGCATTTATCTTTAATCAAATGCAAGTTTTTAGTAGTGCTAAATAAGTTTTTATCTAGCAAATAAGTTGTCCCAAAAAGACGAGCAATTGCAATTGATTCGGGCTTTTTATAAATAGTTTCCGGATTTCCGAATGCTGCTATTTTTCCTTCCTCTATTACCATTAATTGATGTGCGTAACGTATAGCTTCTTGTGGATGATGTGTAATGTAAATACACGAACTATTATGTTGTTTTAAATTATTTCTAATAAATGTGAATAAGCGATCTCTTCTATCAAAATCTAGATTGCTGAAAGGTTCATCTAACAGTAATAGTTTAGGAAAATCAGTTATAGCTCTTGCAATACATAAGCGTTGACGCTGACCACTTGATAAAAGATTTGCTTTTTTTTCGGCATGTTTTTTTAAATCAACAGCATTAAGCACTTCATCTGTTCGGTAAACTTTATACTCGTTAGTGTAGCCACTCAATTGGTCTTTTATATTTTCTTCTACCGTACAATTTTCAAGTAAAATACTTTCTTGGCTTACTAACTTAAAAAGTGGATGTCCTGGAATTAAGTTATAGGCAGGGCCTAGAACTTTTTCTTTATTAAACGTGATTTCTCCTTTTTGCAAATCCACTAATCCATAAATACATTTTAATAAGGTTGATTTACCGCATCCACTCTTGCCTAAAATGGTTAACATATTTTGATCGGCTAACTCAAAAGAAAAGTTTTTTAATCCATTAAATGCCGACGGATTGGAATAATTGAAGCTTATGTTTTTAACAGAAAGTATATGTTTATTTTTTACTAAATTCTTAAAAACATTCTCATTAAAAGATGAGTATTTCGGTTTTATTAAACAATTTTTCTGTTAAGAACTTTTATGAAATACTTCTTATGTTTATTTAAGATAATTGAAGAGTAACTGTAATGTTTATTTTATTGATTTATTCGTATTTTTAGTGCCCATAAATTAATAGCATGATATTACCAATTGTTGTTTACGGAGATCCGGTTTTAAGAAAGAAGTGTGAACATATTACAGAAACATATTCTAATCTTGAAAAATTAATCACAGATATGTTTGAAACCATGTATAATGCAGGTGGTGTAGGATTAGCTGCCCCTCAAATTGGTAAAGCAATTCGTTTGTTCATTGTAGATACCGAACCATTTGCAAATAATGATGATGAGGAAGATGATGAAGAATTTACAAAGGAGGAAAGAAAACAATTAAAAGAGTTTAAAGAGGTTTTTATTAATGCCGAAATAATTGAAGAAAGCGGTGAAGATTGGAAATTTAATGAAGGTTGTTTAAGTATTCCAAGAATACGAGAAGACGTTTCAAGAGCATCTACTGTAAAAATAAAATACTTTGATGAGAAGTTTAAACAACACACCAAAACATTTGATGGTTTAATTGCGCGAGTTATTCAGCATGAATATGACCACATTGAAGGAAAATTATTTACTGATAGAATTAGCGCTCTTCGCAGAAAATTGCTTAGTGGTAAATTAAATGATATTAGCAAAGGAAAAATAAGAGCGGATTACAAGACAAAAGTATATGTTACTAAATAAGTTTTTTTTATCCTGCATCATTTGTCTGTGTTTGTTTATTCAATTGTTTTCGTGTGCCAATTCAAAAGAAGAACAACCAATTACATCAACTAAAGATTCTGTTAAAGTTGATCGCTCTAAGTCAGGGCTTCTAAAGCAAATCAAGCAATTAGAGGATTCTCTTTATGCATCTGAAAAATTAGATATCAATAAAGGGAATAGAGCAATTGCTTTGTATCAGGAGTTTCATAAATACTACTGGCAAGATACTATTTGCATTGATTTCCTGTTTAAAGCCGCTGAAATTTCAGATAATATGGGCTTCCCGCAAAAAGCGGTGGAACTCTATCAGGAATGTTTTGATTATTATCCTAATTCATCACTAGCCCCCTATTGTTTATTTAGAGTAGGCAATATCTATCAGTTTACCATCAATGATTACATTAATGCTAAATTAGCATATAATGATTGCATTAAATTTTTTCCAACTTCAAAAGCAGCTGAAGATGCAAAACAACTTTTGAACCTGTCGGGAAAAAATGATATGGATATTATTCGTGAATTCGAGAAAAAGAATAGTAAATAGTTTTTTCAGGATATTCCAAAATCTTAATTTTTTTATTTTGTAAAATCCTCTCCTGGATTTTATCAGCTGAATTATTATAGTAAATTTATCATTCACAAAACATTTCGTTTTTATGAATAATATATGTAAAGTAATTTTATTTATTTGCCTTATAGGCCCTTTCTTAATAAATGCTCAGGGGTTTCAAGTCAATCTGCAGGGCCAGAAGCAACAAAGCATGGGCGGTTCAGGAACAGCATTGATGCAAGATGCTTCATCCTTATTTTTTAATCCCGGAGGTTCATGTTTTGTAAATGAGAATTCAATTAATCTCGGAGTTACACCTACCATTGCACGATCTGCATTTATGGAGGTAAATACAAAAAAAGTGTTTCGAACTAATTCACCAATTAGCACTCCGTTTGCAGCTTATGCATTGTTTCAACCTAAAGATACTGCTAAACTAAAATTTGGTTTGGCGATATACACACCTTTTGGAAGCACTGTTCAATGGGAGGAAAATTGGATAGGTAGATTTGCATTAACCCGATTAGAATTAAGAGCAATTTTTATACAGCCAACAATTAGTTATAAGTTATCAGATAAAATAGGTATTGGTGCCGGTTTTGTTTTTTCAAACGGGAAAGTTAATCTGCAAAAAGACATTCCTTTAAATGATGCTAATGGAAATTACGCGCATGCTGAATTAAGTGGTGAGGCAAATGGTTATGGTTTTAATGCCGGCATCTATTTTCAACCCTCAGAAAAACTGAGTATTGGATTAACATGCCGTTCTCAAGTGAATATGAAAGTTGAAGATGGAGAAGCAACATTTACTGTTCCTTCATCAGTTGCAGTAAATTTTCCAAATGGAAAATTTACTTCTGAATTACCTTTACCTCAAGTTACCACCTTGGGTTTAGCATATAAAATTAATCCTAAATTACATGTTGCTTTAGATATTAATTACGTCGGATGGAAAGCATACGATACTCTTGCATTTGATTACGAAACTAATACAGAAAAGTTGTTAGATACAAAATCAGCTAGAATGTACAAAAATACATTTGCTTTCAGAAGTGGCGCTCAATATAAAATTACACAACAATTTGTTGCACGCTTAGGTTTAGCATATGGAATTACGCCTGTTCAAAATGGTTACGTAACACCCGAAACACCTGATGCCAATAGAATAAATTATACTGCCGGAATTGGATATCAATTAGGAAAACATTTTAAAATTGACGCGTCATTTTTATTTACTCACCTTGAGCGAACAGATACTAATTTGGAAACAAATTTAAGTGGAACATTTAAAACCAATGTTTGTGCGCCCGGAATTTCAATTTCATACACATTTTAACTGTTTAAAAAATGAACTACATTTCTACTTTAGGCCTATCGATTATAGCTATTGTATTTGTTGCATGTAATCCAAAATTTACAGAACCGGATGCCGATAAAGGTTCTATTGATGTTTCTAACTATGTAGCTATCGGTAGCTCAATTACTGCTGGCTATGCTGACGGAGCCCTATACGATGAAGCTCAAAAAAATTCGTATGCTAATTTACTGGCTGAACAATTTAAATTAATTGGTGGTGGCGAATTTAAAATTCCATACATCCAAAGCACTATCGGAATAGGCAATGCAAATAACGCACGTTCTGTATTAGGAAACAGAACAGATTGCCAGGGAATAGTTTCCTTGGGTCCTGTAAAAGTTGCTACTCAAGGTGATGCATCAGCATTAGCAGTTAATGTTTACAATTCCGCTGGGCCCATTAATAACATGGCAGTTCCGGATATTAAAATGATTGAAATGGATATAAACGGACTTTCAAATCCATTTTACCAACGCATGCGTTCAGGAGCTAACTCATCTGTTTTAAGCGATGCAGTAGCTAAAAATCCCACTTTTTTCTCAGTGGAGTTAGGCTTGCATGACGTATTAAAATATGCCTTAAAAGGAGCTACATCCGATAATATTTCTCCTGTTGCAGGAGCTTCCGGAATTGGATTTGAAGCTAGTTTAAATAATATTATTGATAAATTAACTGTAAACGGAGCAAAAGGAGTTATTGCAACTATTCCCAGCATAAAATCGATGGCCTATTTTAACACAATCGCGTGGAATGCATTAAAAATTGATTCATTCACTGCTTCAAATCTTAATTTATATTACGGAGCCTTGAGTGCATCTTTTACTTTTTCAACTGGTAATAATGGATTCATCATTCAGGATGCCAGTCAGTTTTTAGGATTCAGGCAAGCAAAAGAAGGTGAATTTATATTACTAAATGTGCCGCTTGACTCTGTAAAATGCCATAAATGGGGATCTCTAATTCCTATTCCCGACAGGTATGTTTTAACAGAACAAGAAATTAATACCATTGAAACAGCTATTAACGATTACAATGCAATCATTAAAAATAGTGCTGAAATAAAAGGCTTGGCATTAGTTGATATGCATTCTTTTTTTAATAAAATTAAAAACGGATTTATTTTTAATGGGGTTTCGGTAAATGCAAGTTTTGTGTCTGGTGGAGCATATTCATTAGATGGTTTAAATTTAACACCAAGAGGAAATGCATTATTAGCTAATGAATTTATTAAAAGCATTAATAGTAAATATCAGTCTACTATTCCTCAAATTGATGCAATGAAATATCCGGCGGTTTTATTTCCTTAATGAATATCATGCTGAATTAAAATTTAAGATTATGTAAAATAATTTATAAATTTATCATTACCTAAACTAAACAAGATGAAAAAAATTTACGCCTTAACTCTTTGTGCAATATCATTTATAGGATTATTAAACGCACAATCA
>CAZTCG010000006.1:7173-16229 GCA_964612005.1 uncultured Flavobacteriaceae bacterium
TGTGCATCCGGAAGATATGCAACTGATATTTTTACTAATGTAACTACAACAAGCAGCGTAGTTTTTGGAGCTAACATAACTGCTGGCGGCACCAATCAATCATTAACCATGGATGTATATCAGCCAACTGGTGATGTGGAAACTAATAGGCCATTGATTATTTGGGCACATGGTGGCAGTTTTATTGGAGGTTCAAAAACAGATGGGGATATGGTTGCACTGTCTCAAGCCTTTGCAAAAAAAGGATTTGTATGCGCATCTATAAATTATCGTTTAGGTTTAACTCCTTTCGATTCTGTTGGTGCAGTTAAAGCAGTATTAAGAGCTGTTCAAGACATGAAGGCTTCTATTCGTTACTTTTATAAAGACAGATTAACTACCAATACCTATAAAATTGACACTAATAACATTTTTATTGGAGGAAGTTCTGCTGGAGCAATAACAGCATTACATACTGCTTATTTAGATAAATCATGCGAAGTGAATTATTACATTAATCCAACTGATCTTACCAACTTAGGTGGCATGGATGGATATAGCGGAAACGAATGCTATTCCTCCAAAATTAAAGGTGTAATAAATTTATGTGGTGCCTTAGGAAGATACGGTTGGATTCAGCCTGGCGATGTTCCTTTTTGTTCTATGCATGGTACAATTGATGCGACTGTAAAATATGGAAGAGGATATGCTGCACCACTTGGTATTCAATTGATTTTATTAGATGGCAGCAGAATGTTAAAAGAGCAAGCAAATGCAGTAGGTGTAAGTAACTCTTTTTATACCTGGTATGGAAAAAATCATGTTCCTTATGCATCATCAACTACTTATATGGATAGTACAGTAAAATTTGTAAGAGATTTTTTAATCAGCACTATGGGTTGTAATGAAACTCCTTATTTTAATCCAAATACTCCTGAAGGTACAGCTAGTCTTTATCAAATGAGCCCTTGCTCAACTAACGTTACCATGAATTGCTCGCCTGTAGGCTTAACTCAACATAATCAATCCGATGTGTTTACAGTTTATCCAAATCCTGCCAAGGATAAGTTCACACTTACAGTACAACAATTAAAACTCGGTAATAAATTTGAAATTTTTGATATCACTGGTAAAGTCATTTACTCAGGTTCAGTTGTTGAGCGTGTAACAGAAATAAATACCAAAAATTTTGCTTCAGGAATTTATTTTTTAAAGATTCATCTACAAGATCTTTCTATTACCAGAAAGATTATTATTGAATAAAAAACAACATCTCAAATGAAAATTTTTTTTCTTTCGCTACTGATGTTTGCATCAGGTTATATTGCTATTGCTCAAAACACTGATACTATAACGGTTCAAACGTTTACGTATGGTTCACCACAGGATGCCTGGTTTGTTTTTCCTTCCGACACAGTTCGGCTGGAAAAAATATTGATGCAATATAAATTGAAATGCAACCCTGCACAAAATCCTGCCTGTGGTGAGTGGGATTATTTAACCTACACTTACCTCTACAAAAATACCGGACTACAGGATAGCAGTGCAGTCAATCAACCAACGTTTTTAGTAAATGGAAACGTTCAAAATTCAGTATCGTATATTCAATCGCCATCGTATTCATATAATACATATTGGCAATATCAAGCTGTTAATACAAACACCATTAATTTAACAACCGCACAAGTTGGTAATGGCAATAATTCATCCAATCATCCACTGGGTTCTAGTCAACCTGTTTCGCGCGCATTGTATTTATGGCGAGCATCTGAATTAATTGCTGCTGGTTTAAGTGCCGGAAATATAACCGGACTTCAACTCAATTTGTCTGCATTAGGCAGCGAACTGAAAAATTTTAAAATCAGGTTAAAAGCTGTTGCATCTGATACGTTAACCAGCATGAATTTTAACAACACTGGTTTTACAACAGTTTATAATCGAAATACTCAATTTCAAACTACTGGATGGAACGCTATTCAATTTACAACACCTTTTAACTGGAATGGAACATCCAATGTTATAGTAGAATTTTTATACGATAATATACAGTCAGTAACTGATAATATTATTAACTCAACTTCAAGTACGTTCAAATCGGGTCTCGTTAATGCCGGCGCCGACAGATGCATTTCTATGCATCAGCATGGCTTTGTTGATGTTCCATTGAATAGCCAGTTAGCAGCAATTGATTCGTTTGTTACGGTAAGTTTCTGGGCATACGGAACTCCTCAATTTCAACCGATGAACGGTACTTGCTTTGAAGCTGTTGATGCAAACGGAAACCGCGTGTTGAATTCTCATACGCCATGGAGCGATAGCAAAGTATATTGGGATGCCGGTAACCAAAGTGGTTACGACAGGGCACAACGAATTTTACAAACCAGTCAAATGGAAGGCCAATGGAACCATTGGGTATTTACAAAAAATGTTTTTACGCAGAATATGCGCATGGTTTTAAACGGTGTTCAATTGCAAAATGCGCCGGGCAAATCAAAGCGGATGTTGAACATCGATAAGTTTCGAATCGGAAAAGGTAATTGGAATGGTTCTTCTTCTTACGAAGGGAAAATAGATCAGTTCATGGTGTTTAATACTGATTTAAGTTTGGAAAACATTCAAAAATTATATCGTAAAAAAATTGATGTAACTCATCCAAATTATAACAACCTTGTGATGAATTTTAATTTTGATGATGGCAATTTCATCACCGCTCAGGATGCTTCTCCCAACGCACATCCAAATGCTATATTGAATGACGGTATTGACAATCCATTAAAATCATCAACTGATCTCGTTACCAATTTTACAGAAACAACGCTTCGTCCAAATATCATTTTTGAACAAGGAGTTTATACTTCTTACAGAGATTCAAGTTTGGTAATTGACTCTGTAATGAATGCACCAACACAAATCATTACCTATACAGATTCTATCAATAATCCAGGAAAGCCTGTAGATACCTTAATGGTGTGGTTGCCTTATTACAGATATACATTCAATAATCAAGGAGTTGTTATTGATTCTGTTTTAATTGGAGCACAAAGCTCAATGAACCTATCTTATTACACCTGGTATAGAAAATTTCCACAGGTGCTTCGTTACGAATTAGGAAGATACATTACACCTTATGGCAATGGATTGAGTTTAGGCGATGGCTGGACATGGACCTTTGATGTAAGCGATTACCGAACCTTATTGAAAGACAGTGTTCATCTTGCTGCAGGCAACTGGCAAGAGTTATTGGATTTAAAATTTCAACTCATTAAAGGAACGCCACCACGTGATGTGCTGGGCATACAAAATTTATGGACGGGTCAGTTTAATTATGGACACACAAACGATCCTATTGAAAGTCATTTAACACCAATAACAGTAAACATCCCTTCCAATGCACAAACCAGCAGATGGAAATCAAGAGTTACCGGGCACGGAATGGATACACCGCAAAACTGTGCAGAGTTTTGTCCGAAAACACATTACTATAAAGTTAATGGAACACAACGTTTCTCTAAATTAATCTGGAGAGATAACTGTGATGTAAATCCTTTATTTCCACAAGGTGGAACATGGGTTTATGATAGGGCCAACTGGTGCCCGGGCGCTGAGGTTTGGACTTATGACTTTGAGCTAACACCATATGTAAGCCAAGGAAACTCAGCCATTTTAGACCATGATGTGCAAGCTTACACCAATAATGGAGAATGGAGTTTTTATCAAATCGAAGATCAACTGGTTCATTACGGTGCTCCTAATTTTACTGTTGATGCAGCCATTGAAGAAATCATTGCACCATCTCAACACCAGATGTGGCAACGTAAAAATCCGATATGCAATCAACCAATAATAAGAATTAAAAATACCGGTTCGCAGAACTTAACTTCATTAACCATTACCTATGGATTAACCGGAGGAACACCATCTGTATTCCAATGGACAGGAAATTTAGCATTTACGCAATCTGCAGAAGTTTATTTAAATGGATTTGATAGAAGCGTAAACAGTAATGAGTTTTATGTTAGCGTAAGTAATCCAAACAACACAGCAGATGCTTATGCAAACAATAATACAATGAAAAGTGTATTTACTGCTCCGCCTTTATTGCCATCTAAATTGATCATAGAATTAAAAACGAATGTTGCGCCCTATGAAAATTATTACGTGCTTAAAAACAGTGCTGGCAATGTTGTGCACGAAAGAAATGCATTAACCGCAAACACTACGTACTCGGATACACTTTTATTAAATAACGATTGTTATATTTTTGAGCTCACGGATACAGGAGAAGATGGCTTGAGTTGGTGGGCAAATACAGCGCAGGGCTCAGGAACGATTAAAATTAAAAACGGAAACACAGGTTCTGTAATTAAAACGTATAACCCTGATTTTGGTGGACAAGTATATCAGCAATTTAGTGTTGATTCTAATCAAATTGGAATTCAGGATTATTTGCTTTCAAGCTTTTCGCAATTAATTACCTATCCAAATCCGAGTGATGGCAAAATAACGGTAGCATTTAATTTAACCAAGCGCTTATCAAATGTGAAAATTGAAATCAAAGATTTATTAGGAAGAAAAATTACTGAGAAACTATTTGAAACAGCACTATCAGAGCATTTGGAATTTGATTTAAATGAAGAAACGGGTGGAGTTTATTTTATTTCAATACTTACAAGTGAGGGAACCTTATCAAGTAAACTAATTTTAAAAAAATAAAATAGTAAGTAATAATGATAATAGATTGGGATGAAAAAAGAGTTATTAAATTAACTATTCTAATTTCATTAATTTTTTATTTTTTATCATTTACTCAAATCGCATATTGCACAAATGAATGTAAAAGTTCATCAACAGTTGTACTATTAGGAGCTTTGGGCTTATTTGTAGAGTTTGCAGACTTTTTAAGTCATTTGTTAAGTTTTATAAGTGGAAAGTCTACCACCTTTAATGCTGATTTAGGAGCTACAATAACATGGCTTTCAAATCCAACTTATTTGTTTGCAATCCTAATTTTTAAATACAACAATAAGTTGAGTCTTGTGTTAAGTTTACTTTCAATAAGTTTAATTTTGCTATTTATGTGTTTTAATAAAGTAATTGATGATGAAGCTGGACATTATAATCTAATTACTGAACTTAAACTTGGATATTGGTTGTGGTTATTAAGCTCTGGAATTTTAGTTGTGGGTTCTGCTTTAATTGAGATTAAGTCAAGAAAGAAAGCTGAAAGAATTAATTCCAAAAAAGCATAATTAATAAAAGCAAAAGTACTTCACTTAATTAACTACTTTTTTATTTTTTTGAATGAATTTATAATTCATCTACATTATTTTTTACTAATACTTTCAATTTCTACTTTCATGCTTTTGAGTAAATGCATTACATTTTCCATGCTGATTTCTTCATTTTTTTTATCAGAAGTATGAAGGCAACAAACAAAACTCCATATTTCAAGGATATCCTTAGCTTTTACTTTGTAAGGACTGTATGCTTTGTTATCTGAATGTAATTCGAGAACACTTAAATTATTTCCTCTATACACGCGTTTATAAACAATTCCTTCATCTTTAGTAATTAAGATATAGGTGTTTCCATTTTTTAGTTCATCCAAACTTTCCATGTATTTACCTACTACAAAAGATCCTGTTTTTAATGGAGGCATAGAATCCCCCTGAATAGGAAAGGTGCGGTGCTTGCCGGTAACACGAAATGGTAAATTCATTAGTGGTAATTTTTCAATGTATTCCGGATCAGAAAAACCATTTAGATAGCCTGCAGAAGCTTTAGCAGTTACAACTTCAATGGTATCATTATTTTCTCGATCAACCATTATTGGAAGAAGTAATCTGTTTTTGCCAATTTTCAATAAACTTTCAGGATTTGTTTTTAAAAAATCAGCGCGAATTAATGCATCAACCGGAATTTGAAAAAAATTAGAGAGTTTTATTAAAAGTTCTATTGGTGGTTCATTCCTGCCCTCTTCATAAGCTCCCAAACGAGAACGGGTAATTCCTAATTTTTGTGATAAAGCTTCTTGCGATAAATTTTTTAAAGTACGAAGTTCTTTCAGGTTAATTGCTATTCTGTTCATTGCTATAAATTATAACGCTAATATACTATTATAAATAGAAAAAGGAAAATTGAATATTCAATTTTCCTTTTCAAAATAAAAAATATGGAACTAGTTTTTTTCCAAAAATAGATTTAGTCGTTTCAATGTCTCTTCTTTTCCAATCATTTCCATGATTTCGAAAAGAGAAGGTCCGCCACCAATGCCTGTTAACGCTACACGAAACAATTGCATCACTTGACCGGTTGATAAACCCAATGTTTCAGCAGTTGATTTAAAAATGCTTTCTGTGTGTTGAGCACTGAAATCAGAAGTGTTTTCCAACGCATTTTTTAAAACAACAATAAAGTTTTTTGTGTTTTCATTCAAGCGTTTTGCCAATACATCTTTGTCGTATTCTGTTGGTGTAACAAATAAAAAGCTTCCCATTTGCCAGAATTCATTTACAAAATGTGCTTTTTCTTTTATCAGTTTGGTTGCTTTTACAGCATGCGCTAAATCGGTTTGAATTCCTTGTTCTGATAAAAGTGGCAAAAACAATTCAGCAAGTTCTTCATCCGTTTTTTTACGTAAGTATTGCTGATTGAACCACTTTGTTTTTTCAGGATCAAATTTTGCTCCAGCCTTGTTGATTCGTTCCAATGAAAACAACTGAATCATTTCTTCCTTGCTCATGATTTCCTTGTTATCTCCAGGGTTCCAGCCCAGCAACACTAACATATTAATAAATGCTTCCGGAAAAAATCCTGATTCCTTATAACCGGTATAATACGCATTATCACGTGGGTCATGCCAGTTCAATGGAAACATCGGCAAGCCTGATTTATCGCGTTTGCTTAATTTCCCGTTACCGTCAGGTTTTAAAATCAAAGGCATGTGTGCCAATTGAGGCATTTTATCTTCTAGGCCTAAATATCGATAAATTAAAATGTGTGCCGGAGCACTTGGTAACCATTCTTCACCACGCATCGCGTGAGAAACTTCCATTTCTATATCATCTACAATGTGCGCCAAATGGTACGTTGGCATACCATCACTTTTCAATAAAACTTTATCATCTACCTGCGAAGAGTTTACAACCACCCAACCGCGAATGATATCATGGAAACGAATTTCCTCGTTGCGTGGCACCTTTAAGCGGATAACATAAGGAGTTCCAGCGTCTAATAATTTATTTACTTCATCTTCACTCAATGTAAGTGAGTTGCGCATAGTTTGACGTGAAACTGCATTGTATTGTGGGGCTGCAACTTTTGCTGCCTCCAATCGTTTGCGCATCTCTTCCAATTCTTCTGAAGTATCAAAAGCATAATACGCATGACCGGATTGAACCAATTGGTCGGCATATTTTTTATAAATACCTAAAGCTTTACGTTCGCTCTGACGATAAGGCGCATGTTTACCATCACCAAAACCAACACCCTCGTTTGGTTCAATGCCACACCATTTTAACGAATTGATAATGTATTCTTCAGCACCTGCTACAAAACGAGTTTGATCAGTATCTTCAATTCTTAATATAAAATCTCCGCCATGTTTTTTAGCGAATAAATAATTAAATAAGGCAACACGTACACCGCCCATGTGTAGACCACCCGTTGGGCTTGGCGCAAATCGAACTCTTACTCTTCTGTTTTCCATATTGTTTTAAAAATTATCTAATATACTAATGTTGAATTACAAACTCTTTAGCTCCTCACAACATCTTTCCCAATCAGCCATTTTGGTTTCAAGGTCTTTTTTAAATTGATTGTAATCATTAAAAAAATTATTTTTTTTAACGGCTTCCGCATAAAAAATAGGATCACTTAATTTCTCATCAAGCTCAGCAATTTTCGCTTCCAAATTTTCGATCTCTTGTTCTAGTTTAGTGATTTTATTTTTTAATTGCTTTTGTAGTTTTTCTTTTTCCTGATTGTCGGTATTTTCAACAGGTTTTGTTTTCTTTACTTCTTCTTTAACCGTAACAGTTGATTTTAATTCAGCTAGTCTCTCGAGTTTACGCAATTCCATGAATTCAGTAATATCACACAAGTGCTCTTTTACATGCCCTTCTCTGAACTCATACAATTTATTACATAAACCTTTTAAAAAGTCCCTGTCGTGAGATACAATAATTAATGTTCCTTCGTAATCCATCAGGGCTTTTTTCAAAATTTCTTTTGAACGAATATCCAAGTGATTGGTAGGCTCATCGAGCAACAATAAATTATAAGGTTGCAATAGCAATTTACAAAGCGCTAATCGACCTCTTTCACCACCGCTCAACACTTTTACTTTTTTATCAATGTCCTCGCCGCTAAATAAAAATGCCCCTAATAAACCACGTACTTGCTTACGCACATCGCCAACAGCTAAATCATCAATGGTTTCAAAAACAGTTTTATTTACATCCAGTTTTTCTTCCTGATCTTGCTCAAAGTAGCCGGGCAAAACACTGTGGCCTAACTGAACAGTTCCATCAAATGGAACGGAAGCAGCAATCATTTTCATCATGGTTGATTTTCCTTCCCCATTTCTTCCAACCAATGCAATTTTTTCGCCTTTGGTAATGATAAAATTAGCATCGTTAAAAATTTGTTTTTCGCCGTATTTTTTACCGGCATTTTCAACGGTTAGTACAATTTTTCCGGAGTGGGCGGGAGCAGGAAAACGAAAACGCATGGCAGCATTATCTTCCTCTTCAACTTCTACACGCTCCATTCTATCTAGCTTTTTAATTAACGATTGTGCAAATGCTGCTTTACTTGCTTTAGCTCTGTACTTATCAATTAATGCTTCGGTTTGATCAATTATTTTTTGCTGATTTTTTGCAGCATTATCAAGCGTCTCTTTTCGTTCGGCACGCAACACTAAATATTTTGAGTAGTTGGCTTTGTAATCCTGAATTTTTTTATTCACGATTTCAATGGTGCGTGTGGTAATGTTATCGAGGAATTGTTTATCGTGAGAAATAAGTACAACGGCACCGTGATAGGTTTCCATAAATTCTTCTAACCACTGAATGGCT
>CAZTCG010000007.1:0-12007 GCA_964612005.1 uncultured Flavobacteriaceae bacterium
TACTTTAACGAAAGCATTGTTTGATAGTTAATTGTATTTTTGCTTAAAATTTAAAGCTATGTTCGGAAAACTAGGTGATATGATGGGCAAATTAAAAGAAGCCAAACAAAAAATGGATGAAACCAAGGCAAAATTGGAAACCATTGAAACAAACGTTGAAACCTTAAATGGCGAAATAAAGATTAAAATAAATGGGAACCGTGTAATTAAGTCGATCGAAATTAGCGAACGCGTAAAGAACTTACCAAAATCCGAATTAGAGGCAACACTAACAGATTCATTGAATAAAGCAATTAGCGAAGCAAATGAAATTAATGAAGGTGAAATGAAAAAGATTGCAATGGGCATGTTACCGGGCGGACTTTTTTGATAATCCACAATAATTTTTTTAAGTTGCAGAATAATTACATGATATGAGAATTATCACATTGTTCATTGCGCTGATTTTTTTTAACTCTAATTTTTTATCACAAAATTCTTCTGTGATAAAAGGAATCGTTTCTGATAAACAAACAAACGAAGTACTTCCTGGAGCAACAATTACTTACGCAGAAGGGAAAGGAGGTTTATCCGGATTGGATGGCGACCTTTTAATCTCTTTAGCAGAAGGAAGCTATTTGATAAAAGCAAACTTAGTAGGGTACAAATCATTTGAGCAACAAATAAATTTGCGTTCTGTCGATACATTATTTTTAACTATCAATTTAGAATCAGCCAACCAATTATTGACCGAAGTGGTAGTGAGTGCCGGTAAGTTTGAGCAAAAACTTTCGGATGTCACTGTTTCAATGGAAGTGATAAAGCCGGCCTTGATTCAAAATAAAAATGCTGTTGCATTAGATCAAATCATGAATCAAATTCCAAGTGTAAACATTGCCGATTCGCAAGTGAGTATTCGCTCCGGTAGCGGTTTCAGTTATGGTGCTGGAAGCAGGGTGTTGATGATGGTTGATGAAATGCCCATGATCAGTGCTGATGCAGCAGACATCAAATGGAATTTTATTCCAATAGAAAACATTGAGCAAGTAGAAGTAATCAAAGGGGCATCATCAGCTTTGTTTGGATCCTCAGCATTAAATGGGGTCATCAATTTCAGAACGGCATATCCTAAAAATGAACCACAAACTTCCATTACAACATATTATGGTGTTTACGATCATCCGGAAAGAAAAGAAATTGATTGGTATGCAAATCAAAAAAATCCGGAACAAAAAGGAACTAACTTTTTTCACTCTCAAAAAATTGGTCAACTCGATGTTGTAATTGGCGGACAATTATTAAAAAATGATGGTTTCCGTTATTTGGAAAGTGAAACCCGCGGACGTGCAAATGCCAATCTTCGGTATAATTTTAAAAATAAATTAAGTGGATTATCAATTGGTCTAAATACCAATTACATGTCTACTACCGGCGGTTTGTTTTTCTTATGGGCAGGTGCTGATTCATCTTATATTCCATCTTATTCGGCAACATCTGCCACATCACGTACTATTCAATTATACGATAACCAACGCTTGAGTATTGATCCCTTCATCATTTACAACACTGAAAAAACAGGAAGGATTTCGTGGAGAACCCGATATTTCAATACAACGAACACCAACGATAAAAATCAGGAATCTACTGCTAATTTATATTACTCCGACTTACAATGGCAGAAACGTTTTAAAAAACAATTTACCTTAACTGTTGGTTATGTAGAGATGCATCAGCAGGTAGTTTCTGATTCGTTATACGGAAGAAGAAATGGAGTTAATTATGCAGGATATTTGCAACTGGATAAGAAGTATAAAAAGTTTACCTTCTCACTTGGATTGCGTGGAGAATATTTCAGAATTGACACCTCAAAAACAAAAGGAACTTTATTTAATGGAAAAATAAACAGCCTTCCTTTTCAGCCGGTTTCACGTATTGGAATCAATTATCAGTTATTTGAATACACCTTTATTCGATCTTCGTTCGGACAAGGTTATCGTTTTCCATCCATTGCAGAAAAATACATTGCAACAAATGTAAGTTCCTTAAAACTTTATCCAAACAACCAACTGCAACCTGAAAACGGATGGAGTGCGGAGATTGGTATTAAACAAGGATTTAAAATTGGAGAATTTAAAGGGATGTTTGATGCAGCTTACTACTGGACTGAATACCGCAACATGATGGACTTTGTTTATACCTTGCCAATTGATAAAGACAGTTTATATAATGGCGATTATGATTTACAAACTTTAGTTGGAAGAAGCGGGTTTCAATCACAAAACATTGGAAGAGCAAGAATAACCGGCTGGGATTTTTCAGTGAATGGAACAGGAAAAATTGGAAAAGTAAATATTACTTTATTGTGTGGTTACACTTATTCAAACCCAATCGATCCTGATTTTAATCCTGCAACAGACACCACAGGTTCTTTCCGTGGAAGCAATTTGTTGAAGTACCGCAATCAGCACATGTTTAAAAACGATATCCAATTTGATTACAAAAATTTTTCTATTGGATTTAGTTCCCGTTTCACCAGCTTTATGGAAAACATTGATCTACGATTTGAAGAACCTTTGATTTACGAGTTATTAAACCCGAATACGTCGTTTTATTATAATCCAAATTTTTATGTATTGCCTGGCTTAAAGGATTACAGAACTAAACATAAAAACGATGGATGGATGCATGATTTCAGAAGTTCGTATAAATTTTCTGATCATCTAAAATTATCATTCATTGTAAGCAATGTTTTTAATCAGGAATACATGTCGAGACCAGGTTATGTGGAGGCGCCACGAATGTTTACTACACAGTTCGTTATTAAGTTTTAATACTTTTTAAAGCACTTTCTTTTTTGATATCCATCATTCTATTTAATAAAGGTTACTGCTAATTTAACCTTTATGGAAAATTATTTTAAAAACAAAACAGCAGTAATAACTGGTGGTTCATCAGGTATTGGAGAGGCAACAGCAAAGGCATTAGCAAATGAGGGATGCAATGTTATTGTGATAGATCTTAATGAAAATGAACAACTAATGCAATACATTAAAAGATGTGGAGTAAATTCAAAATACTATCAATGCAATGTTTCCAGAGAAAAAGAAGTTCAAAATGTATTTAAGCATATTGCAGCTGATTTTAAAACAATTCATTTTGCATTTAACAATGCGGGGATTGAGGGTCAATCATCGAAAGTAGAGGAAATAAATGAAGACGACTGGAATAAAACAATTGATATAAACCTTAAAGGTATTTGGTTATGTTTGAAATACGAAATTCCTTTAATTAAAAATATATCTGGAGCATCAATTGTAAATTGTGCTTCTGTTGCCGGATTAAAAGGGTTCGAAGAATCTTCTGCTTATGTGGCAAGTAAACACGGCATAATTGGTTTAACAAAAACAGTAGCCATTGAACAAGCAAAAAATAAAGTACGAATAAATGCTGTATGCCCAGGTGTTATCGATACTCCTATGATTGAACGATTAATCAAAAAAGATGCAACATTAAGAAGTCAATATGAAAATATGAGTTTGTTAAAACGATTTGGTAAACCTGAAGAAATTGCTGATGCAGTTCTGTTTTTGTTTTCTGATAAATCAACATTTATTACAGGCACAACTTTAACAGTTGATGGTGGGTTATTGTTAAGATAATTAATAGTTAATTCATTGAATAAAATAGAAGATGGATTGAAAATTAATTGTAATTCACAAAAAATTTTAATGATGCTCGTCGTAGTTCGATTTTAGGGAATAAACAATTATATTTATATCCTAAAGTTTGAACAGGGTTAAAGTCATATTATTTTTTATACTATTGATTTCAACAGTAGGATTATTTGCTACGCACAATCGTTCGGGAGAAATAACCTATCAATGGTTAAGTGGGAACCAATATAAAATTCGTGTGACAACTTATACGAATTATAATGGACCATCAGTAGGAGCAGATCGATGTGTACAAACTGTATATATCAGTACATTAAGTGGCTTTGTTTTAGATAGTATTGAGTGCCCTCGCGTAAACGGAATATTGAATTGTCAGAATAATGGCCCTGCATCATCTAAAGATGGGGAAGTTCTTGATCCGGGTGTAGATCGATACAAAAAGAATGTTTATGAGTGTGTTTATGCATTTAACTCCGGAGCAACGTATATCATATACATGTTTGATCCTAACAGAAATGGTGGAATTATAAATATATCAGGGCAATCAGACCAGCAACCTTTTGCGCTTACTGATACTTTAAAAACCTTTAATATGCCTGGGCTATCAGTTAATTCAACACCAGTATTGCTTAATCCACCTATTGACGAAGCCTGCGTTGGTAAACCATTTATTCATAATCCAAATGCTTTTGATGCTGATGGTGATAGTTTATCATATAGTCATTCCATTATTTTTGGTGAATTTGCACAGCCTGTACCTGGTTATATTCCGGCAACTGCTTATGGCATTACTATCGATCCGGTAACAGGAGATTTTTACTGGCCCAGCCCACAACAACAAGGCGAATATAATTTCGGGATTTTAATTACAGAATGGAGAAAAACTTCGGATGGTGAATATGTTAGAATGGGAAGTGTTTTACGTGATTTACAAATAAATGTAGTTACTTGTACAAATAATCCTCCCGAAATAGCTTCGATACCTGATATCTGTATAGTAGCTGGAACTAATTTTTCACAAACAATTTCTGCAACCGATCAAGATAATAATGCAGTAACACTAACAGTAACCGGCGGCCCATTTTCAATGACTCCTGCGGCAACTTTTACGTATACATCTGTTTCAGGAAACTCAAGTGGCACAATGAGTTGGACACCATCTTGTTCTTCTGTAAGAAAGCAACCGTACTTAATTACAATTAAAGCAAAAGATATTCCATTTGGATCTCAACCCAGCTTATCTGATTTTGAATCGTTTTTCATAAGGGTTGTTGCTCCACCACCACAAAACATTACTGCAAATCCATTGGGCACAAGCATAGTATTAAATTGGAATGCTCCTTCTGTGTGTAATCAAACTACAGGTAATATAATTGTTTCCTATTTAATTTACAGAAAAGATGTTTGTTCCTCCATTTTTGTTGATCCTTGTAATGAATTTGATCCGGAGGCCATTGGTTATTCTAAAATTGGTACCGTAAATGCAATTAGTCAGCCCGCTAATTTCAGTTTTATTGATAACAACAATGGAAATGGATTGTCGCAAGGAATAGATTATTCATATATTATCATTGCAGTTTTTGCTGATGGATCAACTAGTGTAGCTTCCTCAACTATTTGCGCAAAACTAGTAAGAAATGTGCCAATTATAACTAACGTAAGCGTTGATAGTACATCAATTACCGCAGGAAAAATACATGTTCGTTGGACAAAACCTGTATTAAAAACACCTACAAACAATGGCTTTGATACTATTTTAAATCCTGGCCCTTATCGTTTTGACCTTATACAAAATACAACAGGACAAAGCAACGAAGCTGTAATTTATTCAGTACCTCATACTTATTTTTCAGAGTTTTCATTTTTACAGGATACCTCAAAAATTATTGACAACTTAAATACAGATGAACTAGGCTATTCATATAAAATTAGTTTTTACAGTAATTCCAATTTTATTGGTTCATCACAGAAAGCCTCTTCCATTCGACTTCAGGCAACAGGATTGGCAAAACGTGTACAACTAAACTGGACAGCAACTACGCCTTGGATAAATAGCTGGTATTTTATTTATAAAGAACAATCGCCAAATAATTTTATACTTATTGATTCAACACAAACACTTAGCTATTTAGATACAGGATTAGTAAACGGAAAAAGTTATTGTTATAAAATAAAATCCAAAGGGGCATATTCTGACCCATCAATATTAAGTCCGTTAGAAAATTGGTCGGAAATTGAATGTACTATTACAGTTGATAGAGAAGCTCCTTGTCAACCTACCATAGTGGTAGCTAATGGAGATTGTAATGCGCAAACAACCCAGATTAATTGGGCAAATAGTGGAACAGCTTGCAGTTATGATATTCAGTATTATAATTTGTATTTTACTCCTTTTATAGATAGTCAATTTATTAAAATTGCAAGTTACCCTGCTACGGTAAATTCATTTATAAGTGATTTTTCAAATTCTATTGCAGGATGTTATGCCGTATCAGCAGTTGATTCTTTTGGTAATGAAAGCGCACTAACACAAAAAATGTGTATTGATAATTGCCCAGAATATGAATTGCCAAATATTATAACTGTTAATGGAGATCAGGTAAATGATGTTTGGATTCCTATAAAAAACAAATTTGTAAAAGAAATTGATTTACGTATTTATAATCGCTGGGGGAATTTAATTTATGAAACAACTGATGCTGCAATTGGTTGGGATGGAAAAGTTATGCAAACAGATAAAATTTGCGCTAATGGAACTTATTACTATATCTGCGACGTGAAAATCATCCGCTATACCGGTATTGAAACAATTAAACTTAAAGGTTTCATCGAAGTCATCAGTAACCCATAATGGCTCAACGTATTTTAATTGCACCGCTAGATTGGGGTCTTGGTCATACTGTCCGTTGTATTCCAATTATACAAAAACATTTACAGAAAGGAGACGAAATAGTTTTTGCAGGAACCAAACAGCAACAAGAATTTATTTCACAACATCAAATTACAATTAAGTGCATTGATTTATTTGGCTATGCTATTCAATATTCAGCCAAGCTCCCTCAATGGCTAAAAATAGCCTTACAACTACCAAAAATACTTAGTTCAATAAAACAAGAAAAAAAATGGTTAGATGAATTATTAATTAAAAATAAGTTTGATTTAATAATAAGTGATAATAGGTATGGATTATATAATGAAAAGATAAATAGTGTTATCCTAAGCCACCAATTAGCCCCTGTAAGTCCTATTTTTAGCAGGTTCATTCATAAAAAAATAGCTTCATTTATTAACTGTTTTAATGAATGTTGGATTCCGGATGATGAACAATTAAATTATTCAGGAAAATTATCTCAAAACAAACATATTGTAATTCCAATCAAAAAAATTGGATTATTAACAAGGTTTAAAAAAGATAATTTAACTAATGAAAAATTACACGATGTACTGATTTTACTTTCAGGGATTGAACCTCAACGAAGCATATTAGAAATTAAACTATTGAATGAGTTTAAAAATTCTAATTTAAAAATTTGTTTAGTGAGAGGAATAAATGATGAAATTATTTCTGAAAATAACATCAAGGTGTATAAAAAAATCAATTCAATTCAATTAAACAAATTAATTCATCAGTCACGATTAGTTATTTGTAGAAGTGGTTATACAAGCATAATGGAGTTGCTACCAATAACTAAAAACATCATCTTAATTCCAACTCCTGGTCAAACTGAACAAGAATATCTTGCTCAATATGTTAATCTAAAATTTGGAATCAACTACCTGAGACAACAGCAATTAAATTTACTGCACGATCATATAAATAGGTTATTGAATTGATTAATTATGATTGATAATTTTTAAGCAAAAATTAATCAAAACAACTGATTGCAAGTAAAAGTTTATATTTGATTTTCGTAAATTTTAAAACCAAACAAATAGAAATAAAATTATGTTACAAAAAATCAGAATTTTTTCAGCAGCACTTGCAATCAGTGCGTGTAGTTTATCAGTAAATGCACAATTAAAAACCCCTGCACCAAGTCCGTTACAAACCATAAAACAAAACTTTGCCTTGTCGGAAATTGGTATAGAATATTCTAGGCCAAGTGCAAAAGGCAGAGTAGTATTTGGAGATGTTGTTCCTTTTGGAAAAATTTGGAGAACAGGAGCAAATAGCGCAACAAAAATTACGTTTGGAGAAGATGTAAAAGTTGAAGGGCAAAACGTTGCTGCAGGAACATATGCATTGTATTCTATTCCTAATAAAGATAGCTGGGAATTAATGTTGTATAAAGATTTAACCTTAGGTGGAAATACAGGTGAATACAAAAAGGAAAACGAATTAATTCGTTTTTCAGTTAAACCAACTGCTTTAACTGAAAAAGTGGAAACATTTGAAATCAATGTAGCAAGTATCAGCTCATCTTCTGCTACTGTAGAATTAAGATGGGAAAACACAAAAGCGGCATTTAACGTAGTAGCAGACATTGATTCTAAAATCATGAAGAACATTGAAAAAAATGTAATTAATGATTCCAGACCTTATTATCAGGCTGCAAGTTATTATTATGAAAACAATAAAGATTTAAAATTGGCATTGGAATGGGCAGATAAAGCAGCATCTCAAAACCCAAAAGCATATTGGGTATTGTTGTTAAAAGCAAAAATTCAACTAAAATCATCAGATAAAAAAGGAGCAGCGGTAACTGCAGCACAAGTTGTAGCTTTAGCAAAAGAAGATCAGGACGATGCTTACATAAAAATGGGCGAACAGATTATCGCTGATTCTAAAAAATAATTTTTTATTCAACTAAATTTTAAAACAAGAGAAGCCGAAATTTCACATTTCGGCTTCTTTTTTAATTGGCAGCAATCAAATTTTCTAAAACTTATTAATTAATCCAAAATGGATTTTACCCGTTCGCAAATCAAATGAATTGGAAAGTTGTTTTCCTAAAGCATAGTTTAAAGAAAAAATCCCGGCCTTGGTTTCAAAATTAATGCCTGTGCCAAAACTAATTGGAGTATCTCTAACATAATTATTTTTAAGAATACGTTCATACCATGCTCCTTCTACAAAAAGAAACAGCGCAGAGTTTTCTTCAAATAAATACCTGTATTCAATAGTTGGGATTACATATGAGCTTGCAAAAATAGATTCTTCATCAAAACCTCGTAGTGTTTTTAATCCACCTATACGAAACAATTCATTTTTAAATATATTGTCAGAGTAAATGGCAGCTGCTTGCATTCCAAATTTAATACAAGCTCTTTTTGCAATTGGTAAAAACGCGTTAAAATTACTTTCTAGTTGGTATTGCGCACTAAATAAATCTACATTACGATACGCGTTTTCATTAATTCGTGGATTCTGCTTTATTTTTCTATTACCGGCACCTGCTTGTAGATTAAAGCTAATACCTTTTCGTGGGTTAAATTTATAATCAAGCTGTTCAATAGTACAGCCTAATCCGTAGGAAATCGTTTGCATATCAGCAAACTCTGGCAACACCGAAGTGTTTTCAAAAGCTGCTGTAGAAATTAAGGATGCATTACGTTGTTTATAAAACAATTTAATATTATTTAATCCATTAAATAAATACTGCACATTGAATAAATTATTTACATCAATAAACGAGGTATCCTTGCGGTAGATTTTAATGGCATACTCTGTGCCAACAGGCGTTGAAAATAAATACGGGTAATTAACTCTGATAAATACATCCTGTGTTTGAGCTTGTAATCTTCGGAAGTTAATTTCCAATACTTCTCCGGATTTTAAAATGCTATTTTGTAATTTAATTTTTACATCTCCGGTAAATATGGTTTTACCATTATTTCCAGGCAATAAGCCAATAATCCCATCAAATTGCGAAGCATTTTTTTTATCAAGAAACAAATACAACTTAGTAGTTTTATCTGTTAACTTCAAAAGAGGAGCTTTGTTTTCTTTTAAAAAAGGAAGTTGTTTTAACTTTTTACTGATCTCTTGGTTTTTTTTTTCAGAAAAAGGCATTCCTTGTTTTAATTGTAAATAATGACTTATAAAATTTGCAGATACAACTTGATTTGGTTCCTGTTTGATGCTATCTAATACAATGAATTTATTTTTATCAATCTTTAAGCTAGCTCCTATATAATTTGATTGTATGGACACACTGTCAAACTTGACAACAGCAAAAGGATAACCATTGTTTTCTAGGTAATACAAGAGTTTGGTATAGATTTTTTTTAATTCTCTTGGTGTGAAAAATTGCTTTTGATAATTCTCAGGATTTAAGCCTGCATCGGCAAAGATGAGTGCGTCTTTTTTATCAATTTTTAGTTCTAGCCAACTATATTGATTTCCAGCTGATATATAACTGATGGCGCCCTGATTAGTAATGATACAACTATCAAGATTTGCGGTTAAGTATCCAAGAGCTTGAAATTGAGTAATGGCATTTAAATTTTCTTTTTTAATATCATCTTGTGAGATAAGTATTGTTTTAACCTTTATTTTTTTTAACGCCTCAGGGTGATCATTACAAATTAGTTTAAATGAGATTTGTGCAGATACACTAAACCCAATTAATAAAAGCAACACTACACGAATAAAAACTAACATTAGTTGTTTTCTTTATCATTGCAAATTATTAAAAAATAATCGTTTTCTAGAGGAAGGTAGCCATATTCATAACAATAAAAATACGTGCTTCCCTTTTGTGTTTTGTAAAGATGTGTAATGTGTTTAAAATCAAATCCTTTTTCGTTTAACTTGTTTTTATGGATTTTTGATTTTCCTTCAGGAGCCAATTCTTCAAGAATTCTTCTGTTTTTACGGAGTAAATTATTTACGTTACGAATGTAATTTGTAACATTACTGTTTTGTTTGTTGTTAAAGTTATTTCGGCACTCATCGGAGCAAAATTTTTTATCTGATCGTCCAATAATTTTTTCTCCACATTCCGGACATTTTTTTTGTATAGTACTCATCAGGATTAAAATTATAAAAACATATTACTTTCCGGTAAAAAATTCTTTGAGATAAAATGGTTCAAAGTAAGCTGTATTTTCAAAAGATTTATTAATAAAAGTATCATAACAAAAATTACCCATATTTAAAGCTGATGGCATTTGATTTGGTATAATTTCAGCATCAGGCAAAAGATGTAAATATGCACTACATTTTTCTGCCCCATCGCCCAAAAAATAAATTTTATCGTACTTTAAAAATTTCTCTTTTAACGAATTCTCATTAATAATAAAAGAAGAAGTAGGCTCAATTTCATTTCCGTTTTTTTCATAAATACACATATATACTTCCATCCTTCGAGCATCCATCATAGATACGAATACTGTATTTTGTTTATATGCACTAGTGGATAATCCGGCAACCATATTTTGTAAAGAATTCATGCTTATTAATGGGAGAGACAATGCATAAGCCATTCCTTTTGCAGCACTAACTCCTATTCGTAATCCGGTATAACTTCCCGGGCCTTTTCCTACAGCTATTGCATTTAACTGATTGGGCTTAATTCTTGCGTTGCTTAAGATATCCTGAATAAAAACATGTAAGTTTTCGGCATGCGTATAGCCATTATTTACCTCTTTGTAATCAATTAACTGATTATCTTTAAATAAAGCAACAGAACAAACAGTTGTAGAAGTTTCTAAGCAAAGAATAAATGACATAGTGCAAATATAACAAGGAAGACTTAGAATTTTTGAATTGTAAAAAGTAAAATCCTTTGGCAAAAAAAAAGCTGCCCTGAAAGAGCAGCCTTATTAATAAACTATAAAACTATTAGTCTAAAATTATTTTTTTAGATACAGAAGATTTACCACTAGTTAAGTTAAATAAGTAAATTCCTTTTGTGAAAGAAGAAAGATCTAATTTAATTTCCTGATTAAATTCATTTGTTTGGAATGATTTAACCAACACTTCTTTACCCAAAACATCGGTAACTTTTAAAACAGAACCTGCAAAAATTTTATCCATTTTAATAGTAACAATTCCATTTGTTGGATTTGGATAAGCCTCGTAAATTGAGCTTTCAGCAATAGGAGCTAAGCCAACAGTATTCATAACTGGTCCTGCATATTTAGCCATACCACCAAACCCAAGTGGCAAGGTATTATCAGAGAAATTACCTCCCCCAGCGTGTAATGAATCTATAACTTCTAACTCAATAATGCGCTCTGTGTTTGTTGTTCCTGCCTCTAAAACTGTCCAGGTTAATCCGTCATCTTTTGTAACTGAGGTAACATATTGTGTTCTGGAAACAGTTAATCCAACCGATAAATATGCGTTTGTGCCAGGTACATTATCAATAGAAGTCCAACCGATATTATTTGTGTTATTGGTTGTACTA
>CAZTCG010000007.1:12052-16075 GCA_964612005.1 uncultured Flavobacteriaceae bacterium
TGCATTGGTTGCAGTTGTTGATGCTCCCCAAACCATACCATTTAATGAATCACGGAAAGCCAAGCCATAAACTCCACCAGCCATTCCGGTTAATTGAACTGCTTGCCAAGTAGCTCCAGTATCAGCAGAGCGAAAAATTCTTCCTTTATTTGTTCCAAACCAAATATGATGATCGCCATGTGTTGCATAAACATCAACTGTTCCATACTCTCCACTTAAAGGATTAGGAATACTTGCACCTGGAACTCTTGACCAGTTTGTTCCGCCATTGTTTGTTCTCCAAATTTCAAACTCATTACCTGAACCAAATGTATTGTTAGGATCACCCATCGTCCAACCTTTATTTACATCCCAGAAGTGAACAACATTTGGAAAATTAGCTGCATTTCTGAACATAGCAGTATCTGCAATATTATTCCAAGTTAATCCTCCGTCAGCAGTTTTAATTATTTGACCAGGGGTACCATCTCCGGCTTTTGCGTAACTTGCAATAAAAGCAGTATTCGCATCCACAGCAGATATATTTGATGGATTATAAGTATTAGTATCTGCATAAAAGTTTCCACTTGTGAAATTAGCTCCGTCAATGGTTCTTGTAAATTTCGTGTAAGTACGAGCAGGCACATTTCCGTCATAACCAATTGCCCAAACAATGTTGGTATCTACAGCCGACATGTAACGAATGCCAGATGTAGTATCTAAGTTAGAGTTTACTGGAGTCCATAATTGCGCGAAAGACATTATAGATGCGCCTAAAAAAGTTGCAGTTAGTAATTGTTTTTTCATAGTAGATTTTTAGTGTTAGAATTCAAAGATAAAAAAACGCGTGAATTTTTAAAAAGTAAATAATTAACAACAAAAAAGGTGGTAAAAAATACCACCTTTTAAAAATTAACGAGTTCAATTAAAATTATTCGAATGATGCAATTTTTTCTGACATGTATTTCCCTGATTTCAATTTATCAACGATTTTAGAGAAACACTCGATGGTGTAATTTACATCTTCCAATGTGTGAACTGCAGTTGGAATTAATCGTAAAATAATCATTCCTTTAGGAACAACAGGATAAACCACCATAGAGCAGAATACATTGTAATTCTCTCTTAAGTCCAAAATTAAATTTGTTGCTTCCGGAATAGAGCCGTTTAAATAAACAGGAGTTACCATGGAATTAGTGTTGCCTATATTGAAACCTGCTTTTACCAAGCCATTTTGTAATGCACGAGTAATTTCCCAGCATTTTTCGCGTAGTTCAGGATGATTGTTAATCATTTCCAAACGTTTTAATGCCCCAACAACAAGTGGCATTGGCAATGCTTTTGCAAAAATTTGCGAACGCATGTTATAACGTAAGTACTCGATTACATTTTCAGTTGAAGCAATAAAACCACCAATTAAAGCAAAGGATTTTGCGAATGTTCCGAAATACACATCGATTCCATCTTGGCAACCTTGTTCTTCGCCAGTACCGCCACCGTTAGGCCCCATGATGCCAATTCCATGCGCATCATCAACCAACAATCGGAAATTGTATTTTTGTTTTAAAGCAACAATTTCTTTAATTTTTCCCTGATCGCCACGCATACCAAAAACGCCTTCGGTAATTACTAAAATTGCTCCGCCTGTTGTTTGAGCCAATTTAGTTGCACGATCCATTTGTTTTTCAAAATCTTCGATATCGTTATGTTTAAACACATAACGCTTGCCCATATGCAAACGAACCCCATCCAAAATGCATGCATGACTTTCAGCATCATAAACAATTACGTCATGACGGTCAACCAATGCATCAATGCAAGAAACCATTGCCTGGTAACCAAAATTACAAAGTATAGCATCTTCCTTGTGAACCAATTTTGCAAGACCTGCTTCCAATAATTCGTGGTTGTTTGAATTACCACTCATCATGCGAGCACCCATTGGTAAAGCTAAACCGAATTGAGCAGCTGCATCAGCATCTGCTTTTCTGATTTCAGGGTGATTTGCTAAGCCTAAATAGTTATTTAAACTCCAGTTTAAACGTTTTCTTCCTCTGAAATTCATGTGAGGACCGATTTCACCCTCTAATTTAGGGAAGGTGAAATAACCATGAGATTCTTTAGAGTGTTCTCCAATTGGGCCTCTGTTTTGTTTGATTTTTTCAAAGATGTCTTTCATATTTGGATTTATAGTTATTACAAAATTAATTTTCAAATGAAACACTTGTGTTTTTGACTTGAAAATAATGAGCAAAATTACAAAATCCTTAAAGATTTTACAGTATTTGAATAAAGGTTTTTAAAAAGGTTTTCAAACAATGCAACGGGTTAATTAATTGGTTACAATTTTCTAAACCATTGAATCATAGGAATTGGAGCCGGAATTGCTTCACCATTTACCATTAAACCTGCAAAACCGAACTGAAAAGCCTTGTTGGGTTCCAATTGCCATCTTAAACCAGGAATAATAAGCGCAAAACCTGCTTTTCTTTTTCTAACGATAACAGTTTCATCAAATCCTGTTGAAGGATTGTAACTGGTTTCCTCCGAATTGAAATAATTGCCAGCCGGCATTATAAAAGAATCAAGAACTAAACTTATTTTCTTTCCAATTTTTGAAAATCCTGCAATAGAAAATAAGAATCGTCCATCTGAATTTCCTCTTTCAATTATAGCGCCGTAGCCGGCAGAAAAATTAATGTTGGCTTTTTTGTCTCCAAAAGTCATTACTCCAAAAGGCAATACCATTCCCCATTCAGGAATTGCCCAAGACCCCGTTCCTGCAAGTACTCCAAAACCATAATGTAATTTTTGGTTTTTAGAAAAACTATATTTTAAAGTTCCTATGATAGGCATACCAACCCAGGTTGACATTACACCTATTCCAACATTTTTCCCAAGACCAAATTGAAAATCCGGTCCATATAAATTCCAAAGAATATAACTATCACCTTTGTTTATCGGTATGGCATTGGTGGTGATAAAATATCTGGTACCAAAAACTTCCGATTGCACAATTTCACCTTCGGCATTAATTTCTAATTCCCGCGCTTTTACAATGCTTTTAATTTCATGTTTCGGAATAATGAGATCACCAGTTTTTTTTGTTTTTATGAAAACTTCACGTGCGTTATCATAAACTATTTCACCAACATAAATAACTCCATCATTTTTTGTGATGATGTAAAATCCTTTTTCTCTTAATGAGTCTTTTTTTTCCTGTGCCACAACAGTAGAGGAAATAAAAAACAATACACTGAAAATTAATATTCTGAAAATTGACATTTTTACACTCAATGTATTGCTTGAGAAAAAATAATTCAATGAGTTTAATCAGTAAGAGGATTTTATAAATCAAATTAATATGGATACAGAATCTTTATATTGATAATCTATATATCACTTGCTGTGCTAATCGGAATTAAATGAAAGTAAATATAATTGGTAAATAAATCAGAGATTCATTTTTAAAACAGAAATTAAAGCTTTATCATAACGCCAAAATTTAACTCATAAAAATAATTATCTATAGGTAAGGGTCTGAATTCATCGTAATTGTGGCTGTACTTTAAAACAAGATTTACATTTTTAGAAACATCATAAAACAGATTAGAATCGAATATCCATCTAGGTTGTAAAAAATTTGAATTCAAAGGAAATTGAACATAACTAATGCCTGCAAAATCAATTTTATTTCCCAGCTTAAAAGCAAACTTAGGAACTATATTTAGTCTGAAAATATTTCGTGTTATTTTGTTTAGTGAATCAGTATTATAAGCATAACCTGATAAAAAAGGATTCCAGATTTCATTTTCATAAAATACCCCGGTACTTATATATAAATCAGATTTTCGTTTTTCCATACAATTTATTCGTGCGTTTATTCCAGCAAGAGCTCTTCGTTCCATGCCCCATACTCCATTCCATTGATATTGAACAAAGAAATCAGGAGCTATTGTTCGGGTATCATTGTCCCTAACCCTTAATTGAACGAAACCATTATTTTCAAGAATTTTAATTCCGTTTATGGCAAAATCAGAATTA
>CAZTCG010000008.1:0-6631 GCA_964612005.1 uncultured Flavobacteriaceae bacterium
TAGCGAACCATAATCATCTTTACTTGTAGTTTTAAATTTAAATTGAAGCGTATCATTTGTTCTTCCAAAATAATCTTTTATTGCTCCCGGATAAAAATAAAATTGATAATTAGTTTGTTCCTGCCAATCGCCAAAAATCAACAAACTATCATTGCTTTTCTTAATTTCTTTAGGTTTAACCTCTTTACCATCAGCAAGTGCAACAATCTTATCAGTATCTATTTCATTTAATATAAAATTACTTGTTACCACAAATTTTGAAAAATAAGGAGTATTGTTTTTATCCAGCTGAACCAGCTTTAATTCAAGCGGATATCTTCCTCTTTCAAATTGTTTATTCAATTCTTTTTTACCTAATAAAATTAACGTAGCGGTATCTTGTAAGCCCCGAAAACAAAAAGACAGTGTATCATTTTCATCAGGATTTAACGCATATAAAATTACACTGTCAGAATTGTTCTGATGGATGAGTTGGTGTTTAATTTTTTGAACAGTGTTCTTACTTGTAATTGTAAAATCAGATATTTTATTCAGTTTTTTATTAAGTAGAATTAAAAATTTTTCAGGTTGTAGTTGTGCTATTTTCTTCACAAATAATTTAGGACTTTCTTCGGTAAACGCCAGTAAGTTTACATTCAAATTACTATCGATTTTTATTGGTGTTGATGAGAAGGCTATACGTTCACCGATATCATATACATCATTTTTATTATTATCTTCTATTGAAACTAATTTATAGGTACCTTTTTTAAGATATGGTATTTTAAATGAACCATCTTTAGTTGTTCTTGCACTATAAGTTGATTTAATTGTAAAAGCACTACTATCATTATCTGAAGTGTATAAACCAACAATCGAATTTGTTAAAGGTTTCAGTGTGTACGCATCTGTAAGAATTCCTTTTACGTAAGAAGAATCAATATTGTCTCCAGTGCTAAATGTAAACTCAAAATCAGTAATCGAATTATTTTCTGTTACATCAGCAATACTATTTCCTAAATTACAATGATAAGTGGTGTTTTGCAGTAATTCATCTTTCCATTTAATTTCTATTTTTTTTCCATTTACATTTATTTCAGGTTGTTCTTTTAGTCGGGGAGAAATAAGTAATTGAGAAGTAGTGTTTAATTTTATGTACTCATCAAATAGCAATTCAATTTTACTACCTGAAAATGCAGTTTGTTTATTTTTAGGTTCGGACGAAATTAATACCGGTAATTTATCATCTTTGGCCCCACCTGATAGTGGAACTACCTGTGCGCAAGATGAAAACAATAGAATGATACAGGAAAAAAAAATAAAATGAAGAAATCTATTTTTCATCTAAAACCAATTAAGTGTTATTGCAATTAGTTTTTCTAAATAGTGTTGATCCGTTTTATCAAATGATGCATAGTTATCATCATCAACATCAAAAACAGCAATTACTTGATCATTTTTAATAATAGGTATAACGATTTCTGATTTAGAGGCTGAACTACATGCTATGTGACCAGGAAATTGATCTACATCATCTACGATAATTGTTTCCTTAGTTAACCAACTTGAACCACAAACACCTTTACCTTTTTTAATACGAGTACATGCAACTGTACCTTGGAAAGGGCCAAGAACTAATTCCTCTTGTTTTACAATGTAAAAACCAACCCAATAAAAATTCATTCCGTATTTAATTGCCGAGCAAAAATTGCTCAAATTGGCAATCGAATCGGCTTCAATTTCAGTTAATGCCTTTATTTGTTTAAAGAGCGACTCGTATTTTTCAGCTTTAGTTTCGCCCGTAATGTTTAAATCAGTTGCCATTTCGACAAAAATAGGAAAAAATGATGCTTATTGTTTAATATCTTTTTTGTTATAACAAAAACATTTTAGCCTTTATGCTGATTTAATTTTTAAACAAAAAATAGATTTTTCAACAATTTAATTTCAAACAATGTTAACACTCATATTTGGTTAAATTTGCATTTATTAACTATGTCTACAACTAAAAAAATAAAAAGCGCTTTAGTTTCCGTTTATTACAAAGATAACCTAGAGCCAATCATAAATAGGTTACACAATTTAGGGGTTGTTTTATACAGCACCGGTGGAACACAAAAATTCATCGAAGACTTAAATATACCTGTAGAAGCCGTTGAAAATCTTACACATTTCCCTGAAATTTTAGGAGGTAGGGTTAAAACTTTACACCCGAAAATTTTCGGAGGTATTTTAGGTCGCAGAGAACTGGACAGCGATGTGGCACAAATGGAAACTCATAACATTCCAAACATTGATTTGGTAATTGTTGATTTATATCCATTCGAAGAAACAGTTGCATCAGGCGCTTCACATGAAGACATTATTGAGAAAATTGATATTGGTGGTATTTCATTAATTCGTGCGGCAGCAAAAAATTACCACGATGTAATTATTGTTTCTTCCCGTAACGATTACGCATCTCTTTATAATTTACTAGAAACAAAAAACGGGGCATCTGATATTTCAGATCGTAAAAATTTTGCTGCAAAAGCTTTTGCAATGAGCAGCCATTACGATACTGCCATTTTTAATTACTTTAATCAAACAGAACAAATACCAAGCTTCAGAGAAAGCATAAACGAATCATATCCTTTACGTTATGGAGAAAATCCACATCAAAAAGGAGTATTCTATGGTAAAATAAACGATTTGTTTGATAAACTAAATGGCAAGGAATTATCTTACAACAACCTTTTAGATGTTGATGCTGCTGTTAATTTAATTGCAGAATTTAACGAAACAACATTTGCAATTTTAAAACATAATAATGCCTGTGGTGTTGCAAGCAGAGATAATGTATTGGATGCATGGAAAAGCGCTTTAGCATGCGATCCTACCTCTGCGTTTGGTGGCATTTTAATCTCCAATGCAGCAATAGATAAAGCTACAGCGGAAGAAATTAATAAATTATTTTTCGAAGTAATTATTGCCCCTTCCTATTCTGAAGATGCGCTTAGTATATTAAAAGTAAAACCAAACAGAATTATCTTAGTTCAAAAAAAGGTAAAATTTGCTTCAACAACATTCAGGACTTTATTAAACGGTGTTATTGTTCAGGATAAAGATTTTAAAACAGAAACTGCTGGCGACTTCAATACTGTAACTACAAAATCACCAATAGAACAAGAGATTAAAGATTTAATTTTTGCAAATAAACTGGTAAAACATACAAAATCAAATACCATTGTTTTTGCAAAAAACAATACACTTATTGCAAGCGGAACAGGACAGACTTCTCGTGTTGATGCATTGAGACAAGGAGTAGAAAAAGCAAAATCTTTTGGCTTTGATTTAAAAGGAGCTGTAATGGCTAGTGATGCTTTTTTTCCATTCTCGGATTGCGTAGAATTGGCTCATAAAGCAGGGATTACAGCCGTTGTTCAGCCTGGTGGATCAATTAAAGATAAAGACAGTATTGATTATTGCAACGCACATGGCCTAGCTATGGTATTTACAGGAACAAGACATTTTAAACATTAACTAAATAGAAATTATAACGAATGGGAGTTTTCGACTTCTTAACACAGGAAATTGCAATCGACTTAGGTACTGCAAACACAATTATAATACATAACGATAAAGTTGTTGTAGATGAGCCATCCATTGTAGCTGTTGACAGAACAACAGGAAAAGTAATTGCTGTAGGTAAACAAGCCCAGCAAATGCATGGTAAAACACATGAAAACATTAAAACCATTCGTCCATTAAAAGATGGTGTTATTGCAGATTTCCAAGCGGCAGAAGAAATGATTAAAGGGATGATTAAAATGATCAACCCTGGAAAACGAATTTTTCAACCCTCATTACGAATGGTAATTTGTATTCCTTCAGGTATTACTGAGGTTGAAAAACGTGCCGTTCGCGACAGTGCTGAGCATGCCGGCGCTAAAGAAGTTTACATGATTCATGAGCCAATGGCAGCTGCAATTGGTATTGGAATTGATGTGGAAGAACCAATGGGTAATATGATTATTGATATTGGAGGTGGAACCAGTGAAATTGCTGTAATTGCTTTGGGTGGAATTGTTTGTGACAAATCTATTCGTATTGCCGGTGACGATTTTACGGCAAACATAGAAGATTATATGCGTCGTCAGCACAATATTTTAATTGGTGAACGTAGTGCTGAACGCGTTAAAATAGAAGTTGGTGCCGCACTTACTGAATTAGAGAATCCACCTGCAGACTTTGCCGTTCATGGAAGAGATTTAATGACGGGTATTCCAAAAGAGATATTAGTATCTTATGTTGAGATTGCACATGCATTGGATAAATCAATTGCTAAAATTGAAGAAGCAATTTTAAATGCATTAGAAAATACACCACCTGAATTATCGGCAGATATTTTCAGAACGGGTATTTATTTAGCCGGTGGTGGATCACTTTTAAGAGGATTGGACAAGCGTATTTCTGCTAAAACAAAATTACCGGTAAGAGTTGCTGATGATCCATTAAGAGCTGTTGCAAGAGGAACCGGAATTGCATTGAAGAATATCAATAAATTCCAGTTCTTGATTAAGTAAGATTAGTTTTTCTAATAGAAACTATATTTTTTTTCTTAATTCATTCCATGTGTTATTTTTAATAACAGGTTTGTTTGTTTTATTCATCTTCTTACAATAATCATTAATATATATTGATCTATCCTCAGAATTTGGATGTGTACTTAACCAATCCATGTTTTTTATTAATTCATCATCTTTTAATGACAATTTGAATAAGAAATTAGCAAAATAATCAGGATTTATTTTAGAATTTATTAAATAATCAACAGCCTTTAAGTCTGCTTCTTTTTCAATGCTTCTATCAAAAGCTTTAGATGAAAGTGAGTTAAGTGTTTCTTTTATAACTTGTATTCCCTTTTCTCCCATTGTAATTGAAATAAGTACCGATAAACCTACCTCCTTAATTAATTTTTTCATTACATGATTTAATTCTATGTGAGCTATTTCATGACATATTACACCAGATAATTCTTCACATTCATCTACTCTTTTAATTAAACCTGTGTAAATTATTAAATGCTTATTAGGTAAAGCAAACGCATTGATTTCATTACTTTCTAAAATATGAACTTTTAATTCATCATTACTTATATTGTTTGAAACACAAATATGATTTACTAAAGAATCAATCGTACTAACAACATAAATATCATTATTTACTTTTTCTGATTTTTTTATTAGATCCCAAAACATATTACCTAATTTCTCTTCAGTATTTATTGTAATATTTTTTGTATTAAAAATAGAATCCCATTTAATTAAACTAAATAGATACCAAATGGTGAAAAAAAGTAAAATAACTACGAGACTTTCAAAAAATAGTTTTTTCATTAGTTTGGTTTGCAAATTAAATTTGTAATACTTCCAAAAAAGAACCACTCTACATGAATTCCTTTTCTTGTTTTTATTGCAGCAATTAAGGTTAATATAAATTCAGCAATATTAAAAACAAATAAAACGAGCATGTATGAAATGTATTTACTAGTGATACTTTCATCTGTAAATAGTACAGATATTGTCCACCAAAAACCATAACTATTAACAAAAAGCATAGTTAACTGCGACAAAAGAGCCTGAGTGCAATGCCACCTAACAAAATAAGTTGATTTTCTATTGTTCAAGAAAAATATTAATGTGGCTATTAAATTTATTATAGGCAAAGGTAACCCAACAATTATAGCTATTAATGACATTAAATAGCTATTTGAAGCTGTTTCAGCTTCATCATCATTAGGCAAATAATTAATTTTTTCTTGTTTCATCATAAATTTTTGTAAATATTCCACATCCAGTTTATGAAAATTAAAATAATTAGTGGTAGTGCAATTGTAGGCTTTTTAATATAAAATTCTGCTTTTTTATAAAAAATATAAAATGTGTTTTTTTTTAAAATAACATCAAAGGTAATCCAGCTCGGAATACACATCATGAAAAATAAAATAATAAAACCTAACGGATTAAGATAAAGGGAATTAAAATAATTCCCTTTTATTATCTCAATAACGGATCTTGTGGAGCCACAAGAAGGACATGGTATACCAGTAGTACTTTTTACAATACATGTGGTGAATGTAGTTTTATTAAAACTTTGTTGTTTAATTACAAACCACAACCAAATATAGCCAATCAAACAAGCTGTAAATAAAATAAAATACAACTTGTTTCTATTCATGTCTTAATATAAAAATTGTTGAATTTTTTCGAAATTTTTTTGGCGAGTTGCTTTTTGAATCATAAACCAATCTACGATAGTCCAAATGCCCAAACCACCACAAGTTAAAAGTTTACCAACACCTATTCCTGTGTCTCCAATATAAAATCTATCAATTCCATATGCGCCTAAAAATATTGAAATTAATAAAGATGTTTGTGTATCCTTTAATTGTAAAGATTGAATCATTATCCATTTTGATTCATCCATACTTAATAATTTTTCTCTTATTAAATGAATTTGGTGAGATTCAAAATGTTTTCCGTTGTAGTTTTGTCATAACCAGTTTAATTTTGGGTTGGGCTGAGTGAAGATTGTTTCTTGCTACATCGCAAGCCGTTAAAAACTTATTTGTTTTAAATCAGAGACACAGTCAAAAACATTTATCTCTGAA
>CAZTCG010000008.1:6641-14115 GCA_964612005.1 uncultured Flavobacteriaceae bacterium
TCAAAATGTTTTCCGTTTGTCATGATGTACATGTCAACTTTTTGCGAGTCCATAATTTAATTTTAGTTATAATTTATCCCTACTCTTTTGGGTTTTCGGTTACCCCCTTTTTTTGAGTTTAGTCTCATTTGTTATTCTAATATCTCCCACTGCATATTTTCCCCATCATATACAATCTTTACACTCCTCTTAAATTTTTCTCCATCCTCAGTTGTTTCTAATAATCCAGTATATTCATTAGCATTAAGATGAGTAACAGTTAAATCATCTATGGTAATACCTGTAATACCCTCTTTTTCCCAAGTATCATACATGCTTTTTTTAACTTCAACTGCAAGTTCAGTTGATGATAGTTTACATGACATGACAAATAAAGTAAAGGATGAAAACAACAAAATTATGATTATTTTTTTCATATTTTATTTTAATAACATGAAACAAATTTAATGAAATTTAACAAAACAAATAGATCTCTACAAACAACCCGTTCTGCCACCATCTACCGGAACGTTAATTCCATTGATATAAGCAGCTGCCGGACTTGCTAAAAATGCAATTGCGTTGGCTATTTCTGATGCATCTGCAAAACGTCCTGCGGGAATTTCATGTAACATTTCTTGTTTTATTGATTCCTCTGTAGTGCCTGTACGTTTAGATTTGTTTTCAATAATTGAAGTTAATCGAATGGTATTTGTTGCGCCAGGCAACACATTATTAACAGTAATTCCAAATGGAGCCAACTCGATAGATAATGTTTTAGACCAATTGGCAACTGCTGCGCGAATGGTATTAGAAACACCCAATCCTTTTAATGGCACTTTCACAGAAGTTGAAATTACATTTATAATTCTACCGTAATTATCTTTTTTCATGCCTTCAGCTAATTCCTGAACTAACACATGATTACAGATCAAATGCTGATTAAATGCATTGGTAAACTCCTCTGTTTTAGCAGATGCAATTGGTCCGGCCGCAGGGCCACCAGTATTGTTTACTAAAATATGAATGTTGCCATGTGCAGTAATTTCTTTTTGCACCAATTCTTGCAGTAACTTTGGATTAGAAAAATCAACAGCAATGTAACTGTGTTTTTGCTGATGACTAGCATCGAGCTCTGAACAAACTTTTTTTAATTGTTCCTCATTACGAGCCGTTAAAATTACCTCTGCTCCTAACGTTGCTAATTCAATAGCTGCTGCTTTACCAATTCCTTGTGTACTTCCACAAACTAATGCTCGTTTTCCTTTTAAATTTAAGTTCATAATTAAATTATCTATTTTTTTAAGTCAAATTGTTCATCAAAAAAATTTAAAATGGTTTTACCATTATTCACAAAATAAGATTTTATTCCAATACGAGTAGCACCATGTATGTGCTGTTCAGAATCATCAAAAAAAACAGTTTCATTTTTATTAAAGTTACAGGTGTTTAGAACAAATTCAAAACAATCAGAATTGGGCTTTCTTAATTTTATTTCGTGACTGTAAAATGTTTTACTAAAAATTTCATCTAAACTGTTTAGCTGATGTTGCTCGTATAAAATTTTATTGAAAGCTGTTTTGTGAATTTCATTGGTATTGCTTAATAACACAATGTTGTACTTATCTTTCATTCGTTTAAGTAAATCCATTCTCTCTATTGGAAAATCGAGTAACATGGCATTCCATGCATTGTTAATTTCCTGATGAGAACATTTTAAGCCAAGTTTATTTTTTACCTGATCAATAAATTGTTCCGAAGAAATTTTACCTGTTTCAAATTCATCAAATAATGAAGTTTGTTTAGCTTGTGAATACACCTCATCGAAATTAGCAACCCCTAATTGCTTAAACGCATCAGATGTTTTAGCATAGCTGATATTCAACAATACTCCACCTAAATCAAATATGATATTTTTAATTGTGCTCATATTTTATCAAGCTCAGTTAAAATAGAATTGACTTCAGTTTTAACATCATTCCTCATTAATACGATTCGTGTTTTATTACCTATTGGCGACCACCTGCCAGGGTGCATGGAACCAATAGCAGTTATGCCGCAAACTGATGCTATATGTAATGGCCCTGTGCTACATGCAATTAATCCATCAGCAGCTTTAATAAATGAAATAAACTGATTTAAATTTAATTTACCAATGATGTCTGTTGCTTCCGGGCATTTGGAAATAATTTCTTGAATGTGTTGTCGTTCATTTTCCGTACCCGAAATAAAAACTTTGTATTTAGTTGTGTCAATTTTTTTAATCAATTGCACATAATTATCAATTGCCCATTCATTTGCACTTCCCTGAGATTTTGGGTGAATGATAATATTTTTTTTATCAGCATCCAGCAATTCGAAATTACTTTGCTCTAAGTTGTGAAATTTAGTAAAACCGGCATATGTAGATAATTGTTCAAATGTATAGTTTTCATAAATATCAAAAGCTGTAAGTAATTTGCAATTTAACTGCGCTTCATGTAAATCCGATTTTTTTCTAGATAAACGAATCAGTTTATTACAGGTTATCCAGTGAAAAATACGATTGGTAGTTCCAATTCGAACAGGGACCCTTGATTTACGAATTAATCGTGCAATTTCATAAGTAGGAAAAACATGGATGCAATGGGTAAACTTTTTTTGAGAAATGAATGAAACCTGATCTTCCATTGTTTGCTTAAGTAATTCATCGTAACTGATAAATTCATCTATATGTTCACATGCACTTACGATAGCTTGTGTATAATTTTTACCTAAAAACGATATTAATGCATTTGGATATTTATGCTTTAAAATTCCCGCCAAAGGCAATGTAAGAATAACATCACCAATACTGTCAGTTCTGCTAATGAGTATATTATACTTTTGCTGCATGCTTAAATAAACAACGTGTTTTTTTATATTTTAAATAAGTTGCATATGCCGATAGCCATGCAATATTCCATCCTGCTTTTCCATCTAAAAATCCAAAGTTTAGAAAATAATGCCCGATAAATTTTGCAATAGCATTAACAACTAGTTTGTAAGCCCCCGGTTTTTTTCCTTTTTTTAATAAATCATCGGCAGCTATAGTTGTAAATTTATCAATCTGCTTTAAATGATCCTCGCGCGAGTAATAGCTATAATGAAGTATATCCTGATTAATATGCTTAATTGTTGTTCCCTTTGGAATACTTAATTCTTCATGAATCAAGCCCTTCCACTCCGACAAATTTTTATTGAACAACCGTAGTTTTATATCCGGATACCAATTACTGTGTTTTACCCAACTCCCACAATAATTAGTCATTCTATTAAATGAACAATAACTTAAAGCATCCTTTTCTTTAAGTTGACGAATAGATTCATGCAATTCTTTACTCAGAGCTTCATCTGCATCTAACGATAATACCCAATCGTACTTAGCTTGTGAGTTTGCAAAATTTTTAGTCGAAGAGTAACCTTCCCACTTTCGTTGAATAAAACGAACATTAAAGGTGGTACAAATTTCGGGTGTTTTATCAGTTGAAAAGGAGTCAACAACAACTATATCATCAGTTAAATTTTTAATCGAATCCAAACAACGAGAAATATTTTTCTCTTCGTTAAATGTTATAATAACTACTGACAAGTTTTGCATAAAGTGCAAAAATAGGATTTTTATGCCTGGTGTTTCAAATCAGGCAGAACGTTTTTCATTTCCCAGTTTATTCTTTTTACAAATTGCTTCTGTCTACTGGTGCAATTATCTATAGGGCAGATACTGCAGGAAATCGGTTTAACACATGGGTCAGCATGAATAAACAATTCGATTTTTTCACCCAATTCTTGTTTAATTAATTTACTGATTGAATCAATTTCTTCGTGTGCCTGCTCAAAACTGAGGAAATATGGTAAAGTAACATGAGCATCAACATGTAGATGATCGCCATATTTTAACACGCGCAAATTATGCATATCAATCCACTCATTTTTTTTATTTTTTTCTATTGTTAAAATCAATTTATTCAATTCATCAATATCTGCCTTATCCAATAAATTGTCAATAGCATGTTTTACTAATTTAAAACCAGAGTACGCTATAAATAATCCCATAAAGATTGAAATTACATAGTCAATCCAAAATAAACCTGTAAAGTAAATAACTAACAAACCTGCAACAATAGCAATTGATGAATAAGTATCACTCAACAAATGTTTTCCTTCAGCGGTTAGAGTTGTTGAATTAAATTGTTTTCCTTTATTAATTAAAACACTACCTGCAATAAAATTTAAAAAACCAGCAATAATGGTTAAGATCAAACCTACATCAATTCTAGTTAAAGCTGTTTGCTTAAAAAATAATGCTGCTCCATTAAATATCATTGATAATCCTGCAAGTAAAATCATAGTACCTTCAAAACCTGAGGAAAAAAATTCTATTTTCCCGTGGCCATAAGGATGATCAATATCTTTTGGTTTAGATGAATAATAAATACTGTATAAAGCAAAAATACCAGTTATAATATTTACTGTTGATTCCAGAGCATCCGATAAAATAGAGGAAGATTGTGTGAGAAAATAAGCAATAAACTTTATGATAAACAATAAAATGCTTAACACTAAAACTGTGATCATAATTTTAGTTTTCTTCACAGCTTCACCTTTAATGGCGGCGTTCATTTTTAAAGATTAAATTTTAAAGAAATAAAAAAGAGAGAGAATTTTTAATAAAATTATTTCTTAATAAATTCTCCCATTTTATTATCATAATTAAGGAAATAAGCTCCTTTTTTCAAAGATCTGCAATCTATTTTATTACCAAATCCCATTTTCACAACATTTCCATATTTATCATATATCTCATATTGAGTTTCTGTTGCCAAACCTGAGCAATCAAAATAAATATCCTTAGAAACTTTAGCGGGAGAAAAAATAACGTTACATGCCTGACTCACATATTCAATTGATTTAGATAATCGGGTATTACCTGTATAATCAGTTTGGGCAAGCCTAAAGGTATTTTTTCCAGAGTGAGGTGCCACTTTGAACTCATAGTTATTGTACTCTGCAGTACCTACTCCATCCAACTCACCAATTTTAACCCATTTATTCCACCTGAATTGCTCAATCATAAAAGGTATTTTTCCTTGCTCATTTTTAGTTGTCCATTTTAATATACCATCTTCATTTACTTCCATGCTTACCACTTCATAAGTACTTTTTGGACGAATAGCTTCAATATTAAGCACTTTAGGTTTACAATCAGACTTATGGTTAATTTTGATTTCAAGTTTTTGACCGATTTTTAGTTGATGCTGCTTCAAATCTATTTCAAAAGCACTCGATGCAATTTCATCTGCCGATGGATTACCATTTACAAGAATTTCATTTACACAAAAACCAATGCCACTGGCTGAAAAAGGATTTTTAATGAAAATATTTTTCCCTTGATAAACACCTTCAACAAAAATTGTTGCTTCATCTTGTGCCGTTGCATTAAAAAAGATAAACAACACAAAAAACAATAAGTAAATACGTGCTATAATTTTCATTTCATTAACTAGAGTATAAACCTTATAAATGTAGTAAAAATAGATAAATATATTATTTAACCTAAAAAAATATGTCGAAAATACAGTTATTGACTAATTTAGGCTTTTTATAACCTGTTAAAAGGCAAATCGTGGTAAATTATTATGATATATTGGGCTTAACCTCTTCGGCTACTATGCAGGAAATTAAAAATGCATACCGAAAATTGGCTAAAATCTATCATCCAGATAAAAACCCAGATAATAAAAATTCAGAGGAAAAATTCAAATTAATTAAAGAAGCATATGAAGTATTAAGTGATCCCATAAAAAAAAGAAAACACGACGCCACCATTGAGTATTTTCAAAATGTAAAATCACAAGCAAATTCAATAAAAAATAAATCTAAAAATCGTCAATACAACTATAATTCAGAAGAACTAAAAAGAAGGCAATACTTTCAGCAAAATTATCCAAAGTATGCTCAAAAAAAACAAAAAGCAGAAGAGGAGAAAAAAAAATATAACGAAACAAGGGCTATTCTGCTTTCAATACCAATAGCTATTGGTTTATTATTTTTCATTGTAAACATCTATAACAGATCTAACAAGGATGAATCAAAAATAACTAGTAATAATAATGCAAAAGTAACTAGTGATAATGAACCAAAATTGAATTTTGCATCCATGAATAACGGTGCGGAACCATATGCTGAATTTCTGGAATTAGCAGAAATTGATAAAGCATCTAAAGATGTTTTAAAAATAATAAACAATACTGATAATGATGATTTAATAGCATTTGTATGTGATTCAACAAATAAAATCATTCGGCACTATTATGTAAAAAATAAAATAGAGTTATTGTTTGAATATTTACCAGAAGGTAATTATAAATTAAAATTACACTGCGGCTCATTTTTTCAATGTAAAACCAAATTAAAAATCCCTGTATTTTGTCAACAACCTAAGTTTTATGAAACCACTTATCAATCAATAAAAATTAACTCTAAAAAATTAGATACTATTATTTATTTAATCGATTCCAATTCAATTTCAAATAATTTTAAAGAAATTGATTCATCAACATTTTTTAGTTTTAATTCGGAAATTATTCAATACCTCAACAATCAACGTGAAAACAAAAACGAATAGGACAAAATAATTAACTCCTTGTTTTTGTTTACAATTTTTAATTATGTTTGTAATTATAAAATGAAAACAACAAATAGATATAACAATTTCAGCAATTTTAATTTCTTCAATGACTATTGAAAGGAAAGGCTGATTTTATTACTAATAATAGTGCAAAAGCCTTTCAAATTTGAAAGGCTTTTTTATTTAAAAACAATTTAATAATTATATAAAATGGAAACAATTACAAAAGAAAAAACATCAACATTAAAAGGTTGGAAACATGAATTGGCTATTGCTCAATTAAAAGAAGTTTTTACAAAACATTTAAGTCAAAAATTACAATTATTCAAAGTTGAAGCGCCTTTAATTGTAGAAAAAGGAACAGGCATTAACGATGATTTAAACGGCATTGAAAGTCCGGTAAGCGTAAAAGTGAAAAATCTTCCGGGAACCGAAGTAGAAATCGTTCATTCATTAGCAAAATGGAAACGATTAAAATTAGGCGAACTTTCTGTTGATCCAGGTTACGGCATTTACACAGATATGAAAGCACTTCGTCCGGATGAAGATTTCTCATACGTGCATAGTATTTTTGTTGATCAATGGGATTGGGAAAAAGTAATTTTAAAAGAAAACAGAAACTTAACTTATTTAAAAAAAATTGTTTCAGAAATTTACGATGCAATAGTAGCAACTGAACATTATATAATTTCTGCATATCCTGAAATTAAACCTCAACTCGCAAAGGAAATTTACTTTATTCATACCGAAGAATTACAAGCACTTTATCCTGATTTAACTCCTAAAGAAAGAGAAAATGAAATTTGCAAAGCAAAAGGAGCTGTTTTTTTAATTGGCATAGGTGGT